>JAOUDB010000020.1 GCA_029859485.1 Desulfuromonadales bacterium
GGGCGCTGAGTCAGCAGAATGACGATCATCAGTACCGTTGCCCAGAAAGCGGATAGCGATGGGGATAATCTTTCCACCACCAGGCACCACATCAGCACGACTACGGGCAGCAGGAAATAATAACCGGCTTGCGCGGTTTGCCCGAGATGAGGGAGTTCCTTGATTTCGGTGGTATGTTCCAGTTCTGGAACTTTACATGCGAACCAAAGCAGAAATGCGTAAGAGATAGCAAGGAGCACCGAAACAATGTAGATCGTTGCTTCGCCTGCGGCAACTTTGATCCAGCCTAATCCGTAATAGGTTAATCCCGCAAGAATGATTAAAAAGAGAACTGTAAAAACGAAAGAGAGCATACGTTGTGCTAAAGTTCTGGTGATGGTCTTTTCCATCCCCTCCAGGCCCATCTTACAAGCTTCGAGGTGAACGATATAAACCAGTGCGATATAAGAGATGATAGCTGGGAGGAAAGCATGCTTGATAACTTCAATATAGCTAATCCCGACATATTCAACCATCAGAAAGGCCGCCGCCCCCATGACCGGAGGCATCAACTGACCATTGGTTGAGCATGCGACCTCAATCGCACCAGCC
Organism: Desulfuromonadales bacterium; assembly: GCA_029859485.1. Classification (GTDB taxonomy): domain Bacteria; phylum Desulfobacterota; class Desulfuromonadia; order Desulfuromonadales; family BM103; genus M0040. The sequence continues at coordinate 592 of JAOUDB010000020.1, forward strand.
TTTTCTGCTTTAAAACCGACCTTCTTCATCAATGGGATGGTGAAGGTTCCAGTGGTCACCACATTAGCGATGGAAGACCCGGAGACCAGACCGGTTAAACCGGATGAAACTACGGCAGCTTTTGCCGGACCACCCTTTAGGTGGCCGAGAGCGGCAAAAGATGTGCGGATAAAATAGTTACCGGCACCTGCGGCTTCGAGCATTGCGCCAAACAGTACGAACATGAAAACCATTCCGGTAGAAACCCCCAAGGCCACACCGAAAACCCCTTCTGTTCCCAACCAGTAATGAGACATGCCCTTTGACAGACTGGCACCTTTGTGGGCAATAACATCCGGCATAAACTGACCACCAAAGGTGTAGATAAGAAATATCGTCGCAACCACCATGAGCGGTGGTCCCAGAGCACGGCGAGTGGCTTCCAGCAAAAGGACCAGGCCAAGAATCGAAACAATCAGGTCGATCTGGTTCGGCATACCTGGGCGGTCCGCGAGTGCCGAGTAAAAAAGGTACAGGTAAGCCGAACAGAATGCACCGAGCAGACCCAGCGCCCAATCCTGCACCGGAATATACTTTGTTGGTGACCTTTTAAAGGTCGGAAAAGCTGTAAAAGAGAGAAAGATCGCAAAAGCCAGGTGGATGGCCCGCGCCTCGGTGTCATTGATGACAAAGAGATTAAACAGAAAGGGCAGTGGAGATGCATACCAAAGCTGAAACAGTGTCCAGATGAGTGGGACGAAAAAGAGAACTTTTTTAGGGAAGGCACCGGTCGGGTTACGAGCACCAGACTCTGTTTCAGCAATCATCTCCGCGAGTTCTTCTTCAGTCTTGATAGTCTCATTGGATTCGGTCATGGCAAAGCCCTTCAGAGTTGCGAAAAAAAATGCACCGCCGCAACGGTGCATTTTTTAATTTAATATCATCAAAACTACATCAAACCAGCTTCTTTGTAGTACTTGATAGCACCTTTGTGCAGAGGAGCAGAAAGACCATCTTTGACCATTTCCTCAGGCTTCAGGTTAGCAAATGCCGGGTGAAGTTTTTTGAAATCATCAAAATTTTCAAAAACAGCCTTGACGACGTTGTAGATAACGTCTTCAGAAACTTTTGATGAAGAGACAAAAGTTGCACCAACGCCAAAGGTCTTGGTGTCTGTATCAGTACCACGATACATGCCGCCCGGAATAGTTGCCTTACGGTAATAATCATTGTCTGCAACCAGCTTGTCGACCACTGGACCATCTACAGTTACCATAACGGAATCACAGGAAGTGCTGGCTTCTTTGATAGAGCCACTCGGATGTCCAACGGTGAAGATCATAGCATCAATTTTGTTATCACAGAGAGCTTTGGACTGCTCTGAAGATTTCAGCTCGGAAGCAAGCTTGAAGTCATCCTTGGTCCACCCCAGAGCGCCCATGACAACTTCCATGGTGCCTCGCTGGCCGGAGCCTGGATTACCAATGTTAACGCGCTTACCTTTGAGATCCATGAAGTTCTTGACACCGGAATCGGCACGAGCGACAACGGTGAAGGGCTCAGGATGAACAGAAAAAACAGCGCGCAGGTCTTTGTTAGGCCCTTGTTCTTTGAACTTGCTGGTACCGTTGTAAGCATGAAATTGCCAGTCGGACTGAGCAACGCCCATATCGAGTTCACCAGCACGAATTGTGTTCAGGTTGTAAACCGAACCACCGGTACTTTCAACAGAACAGCGGATACCGTGCTCTTTCCTGGTTTTGTTCACCAAACGACAGATCGCACCACCCGTAGGGTAGTAGACACCGGTGACACCACCAGTACCGATCGTTACATACTGTGTGGCCAAAGCATCAGCAACACCAATACAAACAAACACTGCTGCCAACAATACCGCTGCACATCTTTTCATGAAAAGCCTCCTTGATGTCGTACCCTATTCGGTAGACAAGTCTATAGCTGGGAAAAACCGTTTCAGCCTCAAATGTTCGAAGAAGTCGTCCCTGCCTTAAAAATTAATATTATCAAGCTGATAAGAAAACAGAAAAGCATTATAACAATGTTTTACAAATTGGCAAGAGTTGGTTATGAAGCTTCCGCAAAGTCAACGCACAGGCTCCGCTTCTCTTAGTGCTAAAGTCGTAACTGAAGACGCAAACTGACCTCCTAGGTGTTTTTCCAACCCAGAGCATCAGCAGCTGTCGGCGGACGCACGCTGCTCTCGATCTTTTTGGCACGGTCATTGTGGTAGACTTCTAGTAGTAAGCGGGGGAATTCGCGGCTCAAAGGAGAGCTAAGGGACTTAAATCATTAAGCTCATTACGCCCAGAGGAATGTAACAAGTGCACGCGTCGCACCCATGAAAGAGCTCATTACACCTGCGAGGAACAAAAGTCGCCACAGCTGTGTGTCAATCGATAGATGTGTGTCAATCGATGGCAACAACAGGTTCACCAAAGCAGCAAACTGGCGAGGGCTGAAGACCGAAGCCACCAACATCCTGAGACACGCTGAATTCTATCAGTCAGAGTAACTTCTCCTGAAAGACCAACCTGCGGTGAGGGTCCATGTTTGAAACCCTAATATTACTAACATTGTTGGGAGTCATTATCTGGTTCATCCTGAGCAAAGAGAGAACACCCTCGGCACGTAGAGCAACCTTCATCGACCTGACTGCAGAGTTAAGGCCACCGATCAAGAAGACAAGCAGAAAAAACCTTTCTTGAAAGTGACTCGGTCAGAAGGCATTCAGTCTTCGCAGAAATGCTTTGAGTAAACCATAGTTACGCCGATTGAATTTGAAAACCAGACGCGGCAGATCGACAAGATCGGGTTGATCCTTCTCTTCCGGTAAGGCACTGGTCAATTCCAGATGACTGCCGGGCTCCAGAATTTCACTGAACTCCCCTTCCAGGGTTGTCAGGTTCTCCGCGCTTAAGGTCTTGTTGAGACGAATGACAAAGGTTGAACCGACCCAACGACTCGAGTGATAGATCCTGTAGAAGTCGTTAATGACCTGCGCGGCCTCAAAAGGGTCCCGGGTGATGGTAAAGAGACTGAAATCCTCACCGGAGATCAGACCACGCTTGAGCATGACCTCCTTGATAAAATCAAACCAGGGCTCCCAGTAACTGCCATCATCATCGTCAACCAGAACCAACGGTATCGGCGGATTCTTGCCGGTCTGAATCAGGGTCAGGGTTTCCATCGCCTCATCCATAGTCCCGAAACCACCAGGGAACAGCACCACCGCATCCGCTTCCTTCAAAAAGGCCACCTTACGGTTGAAAAAATACTGGTAGGTGATCGAGTGACCGCTGTTCTCCATAACCGGGTTGGTTCCCTGCTCAAAGGGCAGCCTGATATTCACGGCAAAAGAATTCTCCGCACCAGCGCCCTCATTCCCCGCCTGCATGATGCCTGGGCCACCCCCCGTAATCACCATGTAACCGAGCCGCACCAACTGCCGCGAGAAGGTCACACATTTCTGGTAGATCGCTTCATCAGGAGCGGTTCTCGCCGAGCCGAAGATCGTCACTTTCTTGCGATCTCGGTACGGACTGAACATCTTACTGGTGTAGCGCATCTCCTTCATGGTGGTCCGTAACATCTTCAAATCAGCGAGATAGTCATTCTCCTGGCCGGTCTTCAAGGCGCTGATCAGCATCTCCCGGATAATCTCCGGATGGTTGACTTCGGCCATAGAGAGAATTTCATTGAGCAGATCGTCAAGGGGGCCGTTGGTTTTCTTAAAGCTGATATCCATAGCAGAATCCTTCATAGAATTTGACGCTGAAGAGTGAACAATTATTCTATCATGTCTTTTCCGGTTGATTGTAACAATGCGCCATCTCCAAAGCGCTGCAGGGCAATCCAGAGGCCGCGCAGACTGGCAGCCGGATAGCGCGCGGCGACCCGCAGGTACTCGTTGCGTAAACGTCGGTCCAGACTCCTCAGTCTCTCGCATTCATCGGCACCCAGCTGATCTTCAAGGGTTTCACAGAAGAAGGTAATGCAATTGTAGGGACGGCGATCGACAGTCAGCAGACACCCTCTCTCACCGAGATAGGGACAGGTGCGACTGAAATCAGGAGTAGGAGGGGTTTCGTCTGCGAGCAGATAAGCCAACAGGTTGGTCAAGGTCACATGGTGTCGACCACAACCGCAGCAGGCTCCGTCGCAGCCGGCACAGGCATCAAGCCCATCAGCTTTGTGAAAGAGCTCATCCAGTTCGACCTGGGTGGCTGCAATGGCAAACAGCCTCTCTCTGAGCCACGCTTTCTCGTCGGCCCCCAAAGCGCCGAGCTCAAGCGTTATTCTCTTTAGGAGAGCAGGCCAGTCCGGGTTAAGCTTGTCAGGAGTATCGCGCATAGGCAAAAAAGAAACGGCACCAGACGATCAGCGCAGGTGCCATTATCATTCAGAATCATAAAAAGGTGGTCGGAGAGAACCGTAAGCCGGGTTTTGTCCTCTGTAGCGGTTACCCCCTGCAGAGTGACGATCATTCCTCTAGGACCGCCGTTGCCGACGGCCTCAAGCAGCCTGACCCGGGAGCTTCGGACGGGCCGTCCTCAAGCACTCCCCTATTTGGCCTTGCTCCGGATGGGGTTTACCTAGCTGCCGACGTCACCGCCGACACTGGTGAGCTCTTACCTCACCCTTTCACCCTTACCTGCCATCGCAACAACGATGACGGGCGGTCTTCTCTCTGTGGCACTATCCCTAAGGTCGCCCCCGGTCCCCGTTAAGGACCATCCTGCCCTGTGGAGCCCGGACTTTCCTCCCGCCCACAGACATGGGCCGGCGATCGCCTGGTTGTCTCCAACCACGATAAAAAATCAGCGTCTCAATCCGGGGCAGTGACGAACAACAAACGGCTGCAGTGCGGACAAGTCTGAACTTCCTGGACAACGAAAAGACTGTTGTACATCTGCGGCGGCAGGTGCATGTGGCACCCGGTGCAGGCTCCGTCGCGAGCTTCTACCACGGCCACGCCGGCACGACGACTCATCAGGAGTTTGTAGCGCTTGCGCAGGGCCTTGGGCAACTCTTCCAGAAGAGCCTCACGCTGGCTGGTCATCTTGGCAAACTTGTTATTCACCGAGACCATGGCCGCATCAATTTCAGCGCAGCGAGCATTCGCCTGCTCGCTACTCGCTGCCAACTCGCCATCTTTCTCGTCCTTATCCGCAGAAAGGGACGAAAGGATTTCGTTCTTGGCGTCGATACTGGCCTGCAGTTCCTTGGCTAGCTTCTTGGCCGTGTCGACCTCCTTGAGAACCGCGACGTATTCCTTCTGCGTCTTGATCTGGGGGAGTCGACCCTCGGAACGTTCTATGTTTTCTTGTTCCAGGATCATGGCTTTGTCAAGTTCGCGTTTTTCAGCTTCAAGGACACCGATTTCACCAGCAAGGCTGTCAACCATTCCCTGCAGACGATCGAGTTCTGCCTTAAGAGTCTGCTGCTCACTAAGCGCGGCCTTTTGCTCGTCCTCAACAACCTTCTTCTCTGTGTCCAACTCCTGCAAATCTCGCAGTAACTGTAACTGCTTCTGCACGATAAACGCCTCCCTATAAAAATCTCTTTTGTATCGACCGTTGATCGATCGAGCTTGTTTGGCTGAATCCGTGTTAGCCAGCGGCATGCATCAGACCACCTTTTCCCACGAATACTGGGTTAGTAAAACCGGAAAGGATCCTCTTCTCCGGTGTAAGCCTCAAAAGCAACCCCCCAATTCAGTTGCCTGGCCGCCGCCTGCAGCGACTGTGTTACCTGTTCAATCATCAGCTGTTCTGTAGCAAAATGCCCGGCATCGATCAATGCTATGCCAAGCTCTTCAGCTTGACGGGCTTCATGATATTTGACATCACCCGTGACCAGAACATCAGCGCCCTGTCTATGTGCCGTTTGCAGCAGGAACGCGCCGCTACCACCACAGAGCGCGACCTTGCGGACCGGCATCTGGTCTGCACCGATCAGGCGCAGGTGATCACAACCGAGAAAGTCCTTAACCCTGGCAGCGAACTCGCCCAAGCTCGCCTGCTGTGCCAACCTGCCAATCCGACCCAAACCTGCACCAGGGACCTGATTTTGCAGAGGCAACAAATCGTAAGAAACTTCTTCGTAGGGATGGGCTTTTTGCATTTTTTCCAGGACACGCAGCAGCTTACGTTTGGGAATAATCGTTTCGAGGCGAATTTCCTCGGCTTTTTCTCTTTGCCCAACCGTACCGATATAAGGCTGTGTTCCAGGCCCGGGACGAAACGTCCCTTCACCGCTGCTACGGAAAGAGCACTGATCGTAAGCACCTATCTGTCCGCCACCTGCTGAAAAGAGAGCATCGGCAACGGCGTCTTCGTGGCCAACAGGGACGAAGACAACCAATTTCAGGTAATCACCGGCAACCGCTTGCAAAGCAACGGCCTGTTCGACCCCCATTTTCTGAGCCAACCAGCTATTCAGACCATCGACGGCGCAGTCCAGATTGGTATGGGCACTGATAATGGCGACGTCATCACGGACCGCGGCCCAAAGGACTTTTCCAACAGCATCATCAGGGGTTAGACGTTTGACCGGTTTAAAGAGCAGAGGGTGATGGGTGACCAGAGCCTGAGCGCCAGCATCGCGAGCAGCTTCAACCGCTTCAAGACCAGGGTCCAGGGCGACCATGACCCGGTCCAGAGCCCTGCCCGGGTCGCCGACCTGCAGACCGACATTGTCCCAATCTTCAGCCAGCTCAGGAGCATAAAGCCTATGAATAAGCCCGACCAGATCCTGTATGCGCTGTCCCTGCTTTACCATTTATTCCTATCCGTTTGATCTATGGCCTCACGTAAAAAGAGTGCAGCCTGGTTTTGGGCTGCACTCTTTTTAACTCTGAAGACCTATGTTTAACCAATACATCTCAATCATGGTTTTCTGGCGGGTGGTGGGCCCACCAGGGTTCGAACCTGGGACCGACCGGTTATGAGCCGGTGGCTCTTCCAACTGAGCTATGGGCCCGCAAGAATTTAAGTCAAAAGCATATGTTGCGTGATCTGATCTGATAAACACCTTCCAGTGCCCGGGTTCTTTTCTAACCAACACGTCTCAGCAACCCCGCTTGCCTCTGGCAAACGACTAGTTGTTGCTGTTTGTCTCCATAAAGCTCTTCAAACGTTTTGCCCGGCTCGGATGACGCAACTTGCGCAGAGCCTTGGCTTCGATCTGGCGAATACGCTCACGGGTAACGGCAAAATCCTGTCCGACCTCTTCGAGAGTATGGTCAGATTTTTCGCCAATACCAAAGCGCATACGTAAAACCCGCTCTTCACGGGGGGTCAGAGTGGCCAACACCTTGGCCGTCTGATCCGAGAGGTTGCCCTTGATGACTGCCTCAAGAGGCGAGACAACACCTTTGTCTTCAATAAAATCACCCAGAGAGGAATCTTCCTCCTCACCGATTGGCGTTTCGAGACTGATCGGTTCCTTGGCAATCTTCAGCACCCGGCGAACCTTTTCCAATGGCAGCTCCATGCGCTCAGCGATCTCTTCGGGAACCGGCTCTCGGCCAATTTCCTGGACCAGCTGGCGGCTGGTGCGGATCAGCTTGTTGATCGTTTCGATCATATGGACAGGGATACGGATGGTGCGAGCCTGGTCAGCAATAGCGCGGGTAATCGCCTGACGAATCCACCAGGTGGCATAAGTCGAAAACTTGTAACCACGTTGATACTCGAACTTATCGACGGCCTTCATGAGGCCAATGTTGCCTTCCTGGATCAGGTCGAGGAACTGCAAGCCACGATTGGTATATTTCTTGGCAATAGAAACGACCAGGCGAAGGTTGGCTTCGACCAGTTCGGTCTTGGCCTGCTTGGCACGCCACTCGCCTTTATTAACTTCCTTGAGAGACTCAAGCAGCTCCTCAGGAGCAAACCCGGACTCTTCTTCGACCTTGGCAAACTTGCGCTCCGTACCCTTGAGGCGTTTTTCAACGACCAGGAGGGTATCCATTGGTCGGTTGAGCTCCTCGGCTACGGCGCGGGCATCGTTTTCACTCTTACGCATCTTGCGCAGAAGCTTGACGCCTTCTGCGTAAGGACGCCCGAGAGCTTCCTCGCAGGCCTTGACCTCTTGCTTGGCTTTTTTTACCTGCTTGGCAAGTTCTTTGAGCCGGTCGACGATTTTTGCTATCTGGTAATCCTTGAGGCGGACCTGGTTCATCAGATCGCCCATTTCCACTTTCAGGAATTCCATCTCTTTATCGAGAGGCTTACGCGCCGTTTTGGTTGCGCCAGCAGCCTCATCACGCAGCTCCATGAAGCGATCATAGCGCACCTTGATCTCTGCGATCAGGGCAACCACGCGTTCACGATGGCGCTCTTCCGCCTCGGCACCCTCTTCTTCGTCATAGTCCTTGGTGATTTCAGCGATGCTGATCTGGCCTTTATGGTGGCGCTCACCCAGGGTAACAACTTCCATAAACGCGATCGGTGTTTTGACGATGACACGTGCGACCAGCGCCTCACCCTCTTCGATGCGCTTGGCAATCTCAACCTCACCCTCACGGGTAAGGAGTGAGACCTGGCCCATTTCACGCAGATACATACGGACGGGGTCGCTGGTGCGGCCCATCACGTCTGCGTCAAATTCCGGTTCGTCGTCGCTATCGTCGCTATCGGAAGAGTCACTTTGCTTTGCTTTGGTTGCCGTCGCCTTTTGTTCCGACTCAACCACTTCGATATCCATTTCTCCGAACATAGTCATGACATCTTCAATCTGTTCAGAAGAAACCATGTCGGCTGGCAGAATATCATTGACCTCCTCGTAAGTGAGGAAACCCTTTTCCTTACCGAGATCAATCAGCTGTTGAACTTCTTCAATACTGGTTTTCTTGGCCATCAAAACTCCCCCGCAGGATGCTCATCTGAAGCTGGCACCGGCATTTTTTGGACAAGCTTTGGATTATATGGACAATCTTATATTTATCAAAGCTTTTTTTTAAGTTTCTGGTTGATTTCCACACGCTCACGCAAATACTTCGTCAATCCAGCTTCATCATTGTTGTTGCGCGCCTCGTCTTCGAGGCTGGAAATCTCTTTCAGCCGCCGTTTCAAAGCGTAGTTGCTGGCAGCCCGGCGACAGTCGGTAAAAATCTTGTCCGCGTTATCTGCCCAATCGCCAGTTTCTTGAAAAGTCAGGCTGGTCAACAAGGATTGCTGGTCTGCATCAAGAGCCGCATCAATCAAATCGTCGGGCAGGTTGCCTTGCTCATCTTCCCGACTCAGCAGATAATCGGCAAGCTCCCGGAAAAGATCGTCAATGAAGAGATCAGCTGTCCCTTCCTGGCGGACCAGGCGGCGTTGTTGATCATCCATCAACATCAAGCGTAGCAGGTATTTCTGGGTCTGTCCTGTCTCGGCAGCAGGTTTTCGCACCCGGTTCGATTGGGTTGGAGTTCGACCTTGCTTCAATGCTGGCACGCCACCACGAACCTTCGACTTGAGCAGCTCAACATCGAGACCGGTTAACTCTGCCAAACGCTTCACATAGAGGCTGCGTTCAAGGTCTCCCGGCAGACGCTTGATACGTTCCAGAACCTGTTCTGCTGCACGCGCACGACCTTCAACACTCTCATCATTGACGCGCAGTTGATCTTCGATGAAGACCTCCAGAACCGGACGCGCGGCATCCAGGCAAAGGCGAAAGCCTTCCTCGCCTTTCTCCTTGAGCAATGAATCAGGGTCCTCGCCGACAGGCATGGTGACCACGCTGACCGACAATCCCGCCGGCACAAGGGCATCCATGGCGCGAAAAGTTGCCTGCCGACCGGCCGCATCTTCATCGAAGATCAGCAGGATCTTATCAGCATACCGTTTCAGCAGCCGTGCATGATCAGCGGTCAGGGCTGTGCCGCAGGTCGCCACTGCGCCGGAAAAACCAGCCCGATGCAGCGCGAGGACATCGAAGTAGCCTTCGACCACCAACGCTTCACCATTGTGTCGCATGGCATCCCGCGCCTGATAGAGGCCATAAAGAGTCTGTCCCTTGTGATAAACAGCCGTTTCAGGGGAATTGATATACTTGGGCAGACTGTCATCCAGAACGCGACCGCCGAAGGCAACCATCCTCCCTTGCAGATCATGAATCGGGAAGAGGAGACGATTGCGGAACAGATCATAATTTCCGCGCTCCTGCTTGCCGGGCCGCACCAGGCCAGCCTTTTGAGAGTCCTCACTGGAGAAGCTTTTTCCGGCCAGATGCTTTGCCAGCGACTCCCAACCGCCCGGCGCAAAACCCAACTGAAAAGTCCGTACGATTTCACTTTCGTAGCCGCGCTGGCGCAGATAGCGCCGACCGGGTGCGCCCTCTTCATCAGTCAGAAGGAGCTGCTGATAGAATTCGCCGGCAACCTCGTTGATGCGCAAGATCCGTTCGCGCTCATCGCGGCGACGCACCTCTTCGGGAGAGACGGCTTCTTCCTCGACTTCGACACCGACCTTTTCACCGAGCCTGCGCACGGCATCGGGGAAGCTCAGCCCCTCCATGCGCATCAAGAAAGAGAAGACGTTGCCACCGACTCCGCAACCGAAACAGTGAAAGATCTGCCGGGCCGAATTGACATTGAACGAGGGGCTCTTTTCCTGGTGGAAAGGACAGAGACCCTGGTGATTAACACCAGAACGCTTGAGAGGCAGATAGCTCGAAACGACCTCAACAATATCGGTCCGCTCGCGAATCTCATCAATTTTTTCGTCTGCAATACGTCCCATCAGTGTCGCAACTCCACGATTGTTACGTTATCTCCGCCCTGCTCAGCAGCAGCGGCCTGAAAAATCGCAACCTCTTTACGTCCGGCCAGAAACTCCCGGACGGCCCTGCGCAGTATCCCCTGGCCGGAGCCATGCACAATCTCCAGATTCAGCTCGCCGTGCAACAAGGCGTCATCAAGAAAACGATCAAGCATAAGTCTGGCATCCTCGACCCGCTTGCCAACCAGAACCAGGCGCGGCAGGAAGGCCTTACGCTCGACGCGGTCTCGAATCATCGGTGCAACCTTCTGTCGTGACACGTAGCGCCTCGGCTGAAACTGGCGTAATGCTGACAGCGGCTGACGCAACTTTTTACCACCAGCGAGCAACTCCACCCGGGAGCCATCGACAGCGACAACTTCAGCTTCAATCCCGAGGGCGGGCACATAGAGCTTCTCACCGGAGACAACCTCTTCGGGGATCTGCTCAGGCCCCTCCGCTAGAGGCTGCGGTAAAGTTTCATGCAGGGCTCTGACTGCGCTCGTCAATTCTGCGCGCTGTTTCGGCAGAGCACTGCCCTTCGGAGCCTGGCTGAAAAGCACCTGCAGGCGCTCTTCAGCAGAGGCCAGCAAGCGAACACCCTGTTGGCGTGCTTCATCGAGAATTTGAGTGCGCCTGGACTCAATATCATTCAGCTCTCGGCGTGCTTTTTGAGCATCCTCTTCAGCATGATTCTTCAGCCGTTGGGCGACTAACAGCTCCTCATCCAGAGTTGCTCGTAAAGTCTGCAGCCGCTCAATAATGGCCACACCTTCCCGTTCCCCTTGTCCCAGGTAATCTTCTGCCGCGTTCAAAAGCTTCTCCGGCAAACCGACCCTCCGGGCAATGGTAAAAGCATGGCTGGCCCCGGGAATGCCGTAGTGAAGGCGATAGGTTGGCTGCAGGGTTTCGGCATCAAACTCCACGGCGGCGTTTTCCACCCCGGCTTCGAGCTGAGCGTAGCCTTTGATGATGTGCAAATGAGTCGTCGCCATCACCCGCGCATCGAGATCGCGCAAGCAATCAACCGCTGCCAGGGCCAGAGCTGAGCCTTCACCGGGATCGGTGCCGGTACCCAACTCGTCCATCAGAACCAGGCTCCGGCTATCCGCTTCCTGCAGGATGTGACGCAACCGCAGCAGATGACCGGAAAAGGTTGAAAGACTCTCTTCTATACTCTGCCCATCACCGATATCCGCCATCACCGGGGCGAAGGGGAAAATTCGGCTGCCGGGCGCACAGGGGATCGGCAAACCGGCACGCACCATCAAGACAAGCAACCCGGCCGTCTTGAGCGTCACCGTTTTGCCGCCGGTGTTCGGCCCGCTGATAATCAGGGAGTGACACTCCTGTGGCAAGCGCAGATCAACGGGCACCACGCTCGTGGCCTCAAGATTATTTATCTTCGCCGCAACCAGCAAGGGGTGACGGGCATCGTGCAGCAAGAGAGAAGGTTCTTCTTCCAGCACCGGAACAATCGCCTCGAGCTCGACGCTCAGACGTGCAATAGCCTGGCGCAGGTCAAGGCGAGCCAGAATCGCCTGGTTCTCTGCCAGAGGCTTTCGAACCTCACGTACGCTGGCAGTCAGTCTGGCCAGGATGCGCTCCTCCTCACGACTGATCTTGTGCAACAGGGTCTGAACCCGGTTGTTGCTTTCCAAAGTCGCTGCAGGCTCGACATAGAGGGTCTGACCACTGGCAGAGATGTCGTGCACAAAGCCCTTCAGGCGACCGCTATGGTCCGCCCGCACCGGGACAACATAACGGCCGTTGCGATCAGTAATCAACGATTCCTGAAAAACACCCTGCAACCCGTCGTCCTGCAGCAACCGATCAAGTTGGCGCTTGACGCGATTACGTTCCCCCTTGAGGCCCTCTCGCAAATCGGCCAATTCGAAAGAAGCCGAATCAAGGATCTCAGCCCGCGGACCGATGCTGCGTCGGATCTCGGCAGCAAGGTCAGGGAACGGGTTCAAGCGTCTCGCAAAGTCTTGAAGAGAGGGGCAGACTTCACTCTTCAAAAGTTTTTGTCGACACGCCTGGGCGGCCTCGAGGGCCGCCTGCACATCACGCAAGACCTCGGCCTCCAGGCGCAGACCTTCGGTCTTCAGGCGCGCCAGGTGGGGGAGGAGGTCATCTCCGGAGCCAAGAGCTAAAGGCCCATCTTCCTGAAGAAGCTGAGCGGACTCCTTCGCTTCACGCAGAGCCTCTTCGATCCTGGGCCGCTCGTGAAGAGGGTAAAGGGCCTCTGCCAGGATTCGACCGTAGGTTGTCTGGGTCTTAGCCACCACCAGCTTGACGACCTTGGCAAACTCAAGTTGCACCAGGCTGTCTGCCATGGTTTTTTCTTTGCAAGCTACTTTCTCCGGAGTCATTTCAAAACGCGCTGGCTCCCCTCCAGTGCAGCATTACCCAAATCTACAAAAGGTGGCGCCAGGGAAGCTTGTTTCATTGACTGATCCAGGCCCCAGGGCATGGGACGTAACGAGAGGGCAAAGAGCACCACGGCCAGCAACAAGACCCCTTGGCACAAACCGAAGACACCACCGAGCAATCGGTTGAAACCACCAAGAAAGAGCAACTTGATAAACCGTGAGAGCAGGAAACCAAGGACGACGAAAAACACCATGGTCACCAAAAACAGAACGGTAAAGGTAATGGCAACAGCAATTTGCGCAGGCAGGTCGACCGACTTCAGCAGAGCATCGGCCAAAGGCCCATGATAGCGAAAAGCCAGAAAGGCGCCGACAAAAAGGCCTGCCAAAGAACAAACTTCCTTGAGCAGGCCGCGCAGCAACCCCTTCAGCAAAAAGCCGCAGAGGATGACAAGGATGGCAATATCAATGCCGTTCATATAAGAAACAGCTCCTTTGGCTTACCCCGCCAGAAGTTTGCGGACCAGGTTGCTGACCAGTTTACCATCGGCTCGACCGGTGGTTTGTGGGGTGACCAGTTTCATAACCGCACCCATATCCTTCATGGAACCAGCACCACTTTCAGCGACCGCCTTGGCCACCAACGCCTCAATCTCAGCCTCGCTCAACTGAGCCGGGAGAAATTCCTGCAGGATCACGACTTCCAAATCTTCCTTTTCAGCCAGCTCCGGGCGCGTTTCACGGTAGGCCTCTGCCGCCTCCCGCCTCTGCTTGACCAGTGTCGAAAGGACCTTGATCGCAGCGGCCTCGTCAAGCTCCTGACGCGTGTCTATCTCAACGTTCTTCAAAGCGGTACGGGCCATGCGAATCGTGGTAAGACGCAAGCTGTCTTTCGCCTTCATCGCCACCTTCATCGCATCAAGCAATTGATCCTGGATACTCATTCTTTGCTATCTCCTTAAACCTTTTAAGTATAGGGCCGGGCAAAAGCCTTACCACAGAGGCACAGAGGTTAAAATTTTACTGTTCGATCTCAACCTTGGTTATTTGTAGTAAAACCCTGAATTGTCAAAAGTGTCAGCTTTTACGACTGGCTTTTTCTTCCAGACCGGACAGGCCGAAACGGCGCTCCAGTTCTGCATATATTTTTTCAGGGGGCAAATCGTAATAACTCAGCAGCACCAGGGTATGGAACCATAAATCAGCCACTTCACTGACCACTTCGTCGACCTCGCCACCCTTACCGGCAACAGCAACTTCCGTAGCCTCCTCACCGATCTTACCGAGAATCTTATCAAGACCTTTAGCGTAAAGTGATGCCACGTAGGATTTTTCTGACGGATTCTGCTTACGATCCTGAACCACCTGGTAGACGGCATCCAGAATATCGTTGCGTTCTTTCATAATTTGAACCCTTTTTGTTCACCACGAAGGACACGAAGCCCAGAAAGTAAAACTTTTAAAAACATATTTTTTCGGACTTATAACCCGAACCGAGGTTGTCAGGATTTAACGCACCAAAAGTAGGCGCTTTAGGCGAAGGCGCGAAGGGGCTGAGAAAGCCCGCAAAGAAAACCACTTCAAATAGCGAGAGCATCACCCCTTTGCGTCTTTCTTGGCTTTTCTCAGCGTCTTTGCGTTGATCTTTTGATTTCAGCTCTTACCTGTTTTGGTGTAAAAATGCATTCCCTTTGTTTGCGTTATAGACCCGCATTTTTTGTATTTTCTTCGTGCATTTGGTGCTCTTCGTGGTTCATTAATAATCTTAAAGTCTCACGGGCACATCGTTTTTCTTGAGATATTCCTTACATTCCCCAATCGTGTACTC
>JAOUDB010000270.1 GCA_029859485.1 Desulfuromonadales bacterium
TCTGGTTGCGCGAAGAAGGTCTCAAGGTCGTCGGTATTGAATTAAGCCGAACGGCTATCGTGGCTTTTTTCAATGAGAATGATCTGCCCGGCCATTGGACTGATGAGGCGGTTCTCCCCTTTTGTTCAGCTGAAGGTTACAAGCTGTATTGCGGCGATTTCTTTGACTTGACTGCAACTGAGGTGAGCGGGATCAACGCATACTATGATCGCGGTGCCTTGGTGGCTTTGCCTCCGGAGATGCGTGTGCGTTACGTCGCCCATATGGCAGCGCTGATGCCGCCTGGCGGCCGGGTCCTTCTGATCAGTTACTCATACAATCAGAGTGAAACGAAAGGGCCGCCTTTTTCGGTCCCGCAGCAAGAGCTTGAGATCTTGTTTTCAGAAAGTTTTCGTGTTGAAATCCTGTCAGAAGAGGATGTCCTCAGGTCGCATCAAGGCCTGGCTGCAAGAGGTGTGACGAAGTTGATGGAATATGCGGTGTTGCTGACGAGAAAATAGTGCTTCCGGGAAACCCGTTAGCTTTCCTCTCTCTGCCATGTCGAGCGACTCTTCCAGATCGTATTCCCTGAATAAATCGCCAGCCCCATCCAGATGAAAAGGAAGCTGATCAGGTGCCCATGGCTGAACGGCTCGTTGTAGAGCCCAACGGCCAGGAGAAAGTGCAGGCTCGGTGTGAGGTATTGCAGAAAGCCGATCGTTGCCAACTGCAAACGACGTGCAGCCGCGACGAAGAGGAGCAGTGGAATGGCGGTGACGACGCCGGAGAGAGGCAGCAACAGGTCGAGTCGCAAGGTCCCTGTCAGAAATGAGCCGTCTTGCTGTGTCGCCAGATAAATAATGTAAGCGAGGGCAAAGGGGCCGAGCAGGAGAGTCTCAACGGTCAGGCCGACCATCGCTTCGACTTGTGCCACTTTGCGCAACAGCCCGTAAAGCCCGAAGGATGCGGCAAGAATAAGGGCGATCCATGGGAACTGACCGTGGTGAAGGGTCAAGTTCAGGACTCCGATCAGGGCGAGCAGAACACTGAACATCTGCCAGCGGTTCAGCCGCTCGCGCAAAAAGATAAAGCCGAGCAGAATACTCAAAAGCGGCGTGATGAAGTAGCCCAGGCTGGACTGGAGAACTTCGCCATGCTGGACGGCATAGATGAAAACCAGCCAGTTGGTGGCGATCAGGAGTGTTGACCCGCAGAGGGTCAGCAAAACCTGGCGGTTCTTGAGAGTCGTGCCGACTTGTCCCAGCTGGCGTCGGCAAGCGACCAGAATAAAGAGGAAGACAACAGACCAGAAGATGCGGTGGCAGACAATTTCGAGGGGTGCTGCGCCTTCGAGGGCCTTGAAAAAGACCGGGAAGGAACCCCAGATCAGGTAGGCAGTCAGGCCAAGCAGTACACCGATTCGCGAGTTGTTATCTGCCTCCGACGTTGTGGCTTGGTTGTTGCCCGCGAGGGGTTCGGTTGTTTTCATCGGTATCATCACTAATAGAGGGACACTTCGATTGAAGTGCCCCTCTTTTATTTCAGGTTGACGTTCTGCCAGTTACTTCTTCTTTTGAGCCTGTTTGAAAAGGTCTGCAAAAGAACCCATGCCGCCCGTAGCCTTCTCTTCGTAAGAAGTCTCCATCGACTCTTCCGATCTATCTCGAACCGAAGCCAGGGAGATCCTCTTCTCGTCAAGGTCGATCTTCTCAACGATGACCTGTATCTCCTGGCCGAGCTTCAGCACGTCCTGGGGATGCTTGATGCGCTGCTCACCACCGATCTGCGAGATGTGCAGCAGGCCGTCAATGCCTTCTTCCAGAGTGACAAAGGCGCCGAATTTGGCCAGCCGCGACACGGTGCCGGTGTGGGTCGATCCGGGAGGATAACTGGTTTCGACCTTGCTCCAGGGATTGGCGAGGGTGTCACGCAGGCTGAAGGAGAATTTTTCATTCTCCCAGTCACATCTTTTAACGGCAACTTCGAGCTCCTGACCAACCTGCAGGACCTCTTCAATATTTTCCACCCGACCGTAGGAAATCTCGGAGATAGGCAACAGCCCCTCGAGACCGCCGATATCAATAAAAGCGCCGAAGTCGCGGATGTTGGTGATGGTGCCGGAGACGACCATCCCCTCTTTGAGGGTTTTCATCAGTGCGGTTTTTTGTTCACGACGTTCCTCTTCGAGGATGACGCGGTGAGAGACGACGATGTTGCGACCCTGCTCGGCAAACTGGGAGATGCGGAAGGCGCGGGTTGTATCGATGACGTCTGCCGACTCTTCCTGGCGACGCAGACCTAGCTGGGAGAAAGGGCAGAAAGCACGAACGTTGCCCGGCAGTTTGATCTCGTAACCGCCTTTGATCTCTTTTTCAATGCGCCCTTCTACGGGGATGCCGTTGCGCCAGGCCTCTTCCAGCTGTGCTGTTCCGGAGGAGCCGCCGCCGAGCCGGGTGGTGAATCGCAACTCACCGCCTTTACGGGACATGAAGTAGGCGCTGACAGTGTCACCCACGGCAACGGTCAGGTTGCCTTCGTCATCAAGGAACTCTTTACGGTCGAGAACTCCTTCACCTTTTTGCCCCACATCGAGAAACAGCCACTCGCTGCCGATCTGCAAAACGGTGGCATCGATCTTCTGGCCTGGTTCAAGTTGCGTTTTGCCAACCATGCTCGCTTCGAACATTTCGGCAAAATTACCCTCTTCACTCATTTCCTGATCGTCAAATGTTTCGTTACTCATCATCTTCCTCGTTTAGGTTTACGGTTCTATCACCCGAAAAATGGTTAACGCGGCCAAAAGTAGGCGCTTTAGGTGGGGTGCAGAGAAAAATCTCTTGACCCTAGCGGAAGGATTTCATTCTCACAGTTTCTCTCTGCGACTTCGCGCCTTTGCGTTAATAAATTGTTTAAGGTTGGTTTGCCTTTGGTTTGAGTTATGGGCTCGTAGCTTTATGGAGGTCAGTCAACATTATAAGCATGTTTATCCTCCCTGTCATGACTTAAGAAGTGCCCTTTGCGGTTAATCTATCGATTTATGTGCTAAACCTGCTATTGTGCCTGCAGTTGAGATCGACAAGTCGTATCATCCATCGACATTTAATATATGGACAGCTTATGAAAAATTATGACGTCATCGTCGTTGGCGGTGGCCCGGCCGGACTCTTTGCCGCTGGTTTTGCTGCGCGTAAAGGTGCCAAGGTGCTTTTGCTGGAGAAGAATCCACACTGTGGTGCAAAGATCCTGATTACCGGCAAGGGGCGTTGTAATGTCACGCACAGTGAAGATGACCCGCGCAAGTTCGTTGAACACTTCGGGCGGAATGGTAAAGCCTTGCTGACTGCGCTCTATGCTTTCGGTGTCAAAGATGTCGTCTCCTTTTTTGAAGAACAGGGTGTGCCGCTCAAAATTGAGCGTGGTGGTCGCATTTTCCCAGACAAAGGTGAAGCGAAGGATGTGCAGAAGGCCGTGATCGCCTTTGCTCGTGACGCCGGAGTAGAGATGCGTACTTCCTGTACGGTGAAAAAACTACTGGTTGAAGATGATATCATCAAGGCCCTGGAGACCACAGCCGGTGCTTTTTCGGCAGATAACATCATTGTCGCGACCGGCGGCCTGTCTTATCCGGAAACCGGTTGCACGGGTGATGGTTATGCCTGGGCCAAAGCTTGCGGGCATCGCGTGGTGAAGCCTGAAGCAGCCCTAGTGCCGGTGAAACTTAATGATGCCTGGACTGCCGAGGTCAGCAACTTCAACCTGAAGAATGTCCGGATTTCGCTCTGTGTTGATGGCAAGAAGGTCGATGAACGTTTCGGTGAAGCCTTCTTTACCCGCGCCGGAATTGGCGGGCCGATTATCCTCGACATGAGCAGTCGTATCCGTGATGAGCTCAAAAAGGGAGAGGTGAAGCTTCTTCTCGATTTAAAGCCGGCGGTTGCTACTGAGCTGTTCGACAAGCGTTTGCAACGAGAGCTGGCTGAGCAGAGTAACCAGGAATTTGGCACGTCACTCGGTGGCCTGCTGCCGCGAGATATGATTCCGGTTTTCTTACGACTGGTTGGCATCGACCCGAAAAAAAAGTGCCATTCGGTGACGAAGGTGGAGAGACAGCGCTTGCTTAAGCTTTTCAAGGAGCTTGAGCTGAGTGTCTCAAGTTGCGCAGGCTTCCGTAAGGCGATCATCACCTCCGGGGGCGTTTCCCTGAAAGATATCGATATGCGCAGTATGCGCTCGAAGCGGGTAAAGAATCTCTTTTTCGCCGGTGAAATGATCGATCTCGATGGTCCTACAGGTGGTTTCAACCTGCAGGAGTGTTGGTCGACCGGTTACCTCGCGGGAATCAGCGCAGCGGAGGCGTAATTCCGGTCGAAGTAGGCTTTGTGTCCGTCTATAAATCTGTTAAACTGATTTTCTTACCTGGAGTTTTGAACTTTCCCATTCTGGGAACGTTTGGACAAACTCTTACTGGAGATAGAGGAGGTTACAATGCAGGATTGGGGCAACGGTCCCTCGAGTGAAGACTTTGAAAAGAAAGTCATCGAGATCAAGAACCATTTTAAGAATAAATTTGGCCAGCAAAAGGGCTTCTTGCCGATAGTGATCATAGCCTTTTTGATCCTCGTTGGCGGATACAGCAGTATGTACGAGGTCGATACGGAAGAGACTGGGGTCGTACTAAGGTTCG
>JAOUDB010000271.1 GCA_029859485.1 Desulfuromonadales bacterium
GGCGTGGCACGCACAATGTTAAATATAGAAGATGAGTCGAGCGGTGATATACCCCTTGCGAAGGCGCTGCATGGTCTTCCGGAAATCTATCGATCCGTCTCTGCGAATATGAACGTTGACCGCTGGAGTGAATACGTTTCACTGGAAAGAAACGGCCGCTCTCTTACCTACCGGTTGGCGCTTCATCCTCTCTCTTCAGGCAGTGAAGATGGTCGTATCCTGACCATGGAAGATTTGACCGAACGCGTTAGTCTCCGCCAGCAAATGGCACGTTTTGAGAGGCTTGCTTCCCTCGGCCGTCTTTCAGCAGGCATCGCTCACGAAGTACGTAATCCTTTGACCGGCATCAGTCTTTTGCTTGATGAGTTGCACGACCGTATGCTCTCAAGCCCGGACGATCAACGTTTGATCCAACGCGCCTTGCAGGAGATAGAACGCCTGGAAGGTCTTGTTAATGAGCTTTTGAATTTTGCCTCCTTGCCTGATACCCGGTTGGCTCCAGGAGATCTGTCTGCGATTCTGCGCGATACGCTTTTTTTGGTGAGCAAGCAATTCCAGAAGCAGAAGGTTGTCCTGCATGAGGCGATCCCGGAGGAACTGCACCACCCGAACATGGACAGAGATCGGTTGAAACAGGCGATTCTGAATCTGCTTACAAATGCAATGGATGCCATGCCTGATGGCGGTGAATTGTGGGTGTCTGCACAACGCGAGGATAAGGGCCTGAGCATGACGATCCGCGATAGCGGCCAAGGAATTCCTGCTGATCATCTGTCGCTGATCTTCGAGCCCTTCTACACGACCAAGGGCGAGGGCACCGGATTGGGCCTCTCTATTACCCACACCATCATTGCCAGCCATGGCGGTCGCATAGACGTTCACAGCCATGAAGGTGAAGGTACGGAGTTCCGTGTTTACCTTCCCGATTCTGGCCAAAATTAGCCACAATCTCTTGTTTTTCTGAATGACGATTCTTGTCTCAAGCTTTTGTGGCTGAAGTTGGCCATTTTCTGTTGATCCCGATGCCGTCCCCAGTTAAGATGAATGACACTAAATTTTCCGCGAGATCGGCGAGGTTAAAAGATGGAACGTATTCTGATTGTTGATGATGAGGCTTTTATTCGCGAGAACCTGGAAAGGATTCTCGGGGAGGACGGCTATCATCCCTATTCTACTGATAATGGTAATGATGCAGTCAAGGAAGTCGGTGAGGCTGATGTCGATCTGGTTTTTTTGGATCTCAATCTTGGCGCAGAAAGTGGTCTGGATGTCTTGCGCGCTATGCGTGAGGTTGATCCCGAGGTTCTGGTGATCATTATTACCGGTTACGGGACCGTCGAAAGCGCCGTTGAAGCCTTGAAGATGGGGGCCTACGACTATATCAAGAAGCCATTTAAGGCTGACGCAATTCGACTGATCGTCAAGTTGGCCCTGGAGACACAGAACCTGCGTCGGGAAGTTCGTCAGTTGAGACGCGGAAGCCAGTCTCGTGAAGCTTCTGGTGATAACCTTATGGTTGGCTCAAGTAAACAACTGACACAGGTGTACCGTCAGATTCGCGAGGTAGCCAAGCATGAAACGTCGACTGTTCTGATTACCGGTGAATCCGGAACCGGCAAGGAGCTGGTCGCAAGAGCTATTCATCAGTTGTCCCCCCGAAAGTCGAAACCCTTTGTTGAGATTAACTGTGGTTCGCTTCCTTTCAACTTGCTGGAAACAGAGCTGTTCGGACATGAACGGGGAGCTTTTACTGATGCCAAGACCCGCAAGATAGGTCTTTTCGAAGAGGCCAACGGCGGTACGATTTTCCTTGATGAAATCGGTGAAATGGATATGAACCTTCAGGTTAAGCTGCTCAGGGTTCTTGAAGACCGCAAGATCAGGCGCCTGGGCGGCAACCGCAATATAGATATCGACGTCCGGGTTGTCGCAGCAACCAACCTTGAAATCAAGGAGGCTATCGAACAGAAGGGGTTTCGGGAGGATCTTTACTATCGGCTCAATGTCTTTCCGATTCATGTGGCCCCCTTGCGGGAACGGCGCGAAGACATTCCTCCTTTGCTGGAATTTTTCCTCAAACATTTCAGCGAGGAGTTTCACAAGAACGTCAATGAAATATCACGTGCCGCTCTTGACCTGCTGATGCGCTATCACTGGCCTGGTAATGTTCGTGAATTGCGCAACGTTATGGAGCGCGTTTGTATCATGCACAATCAGGAGACGATCACCCCGGAATGCCTGCCCCGAGAGATCTGGGGAGAAAAACCTCAGGACGAAGCCTCTTTTGATTATCGGATTCCCCCGGAAGGAATTTTGTTCGAGGAGATTGTCGGCCGGCTGGAAAAGGACCTGATTGCTCAAGCCGTCGGTATCACCGGTGGTAATATCGCAAAGACCGCACGTTTGCTCAATTTGCCTCGTGGGACCCTGCGTTACAAGATGGAAAAATATGAATTGGGTGAAGCGAGCTGAATCGCGATGGCTTTCAAGTAGGGGTTGTTTTTCCGGGGGCATGCCTCTCGGTTGAACCTTTTTCTTAAGGCTCCAGGTTTGCTTTTACGTGATCAGAAAATAACCGAATTTTACAGGTTGTATCTTTTGCTAAGGAGAAGGTAACAACACTTAGGAATTTAGTCCCTTTTCAACATTATCAGTCGCTTACTAAGGAATGTTGTTTCTGCAAGGTTAGAAGCCTTTGTCTGATGATCTTGTGTCGTGTCTTACAGTGAGAACAGTTCAACCAAAAACGGCCGTTATTGGCCGTTTTTTCTTTTTTGGAGAAGGCTGTTGAGACACTGTTTTGTCGCTCTGCCAGTTGACGCGTATACGGCAATATAAAAATAAATAGTGTTGTTTCAGTGGTTTGCGGCAGACCCGCGCTCTTCTTTCGTCATCCCTCTTGAGGTTGGCACTGTGGTTGCTCAATAGGCTCGGCTGAATGATGCAACTGTTAAGTCGTCACAATAACCTGCAAGGGAGGCAGTACATGGCCAGCTCAGTTTGGAATCGTCTTTGGGACATGCATGATGAAACGAAGGCCCTGGTACTTTTCAGGCCTTTACAGTGGCTTCAGAAGAACAGGAAGGATTCGCTCCAACTCAAGGAATCGCAGATTGAGCACGATGTTGATCTTGCTGATGAAATGGATGAAGCGCCGGCTGAACACGCCAACCGGGTCAAGTCAGGTCCTGGCGGTGTCGAAGAAGGTGAGCCGCGCGAATACACACAGCGTCAGCTTATCGGACTTTTTCTAGGGCCAATCCTGTTTCTTCTCATGATTTTAGCTCCTGCTCCAGCAGGGATGGCACCTTCAGCACAGAAAATGGCGGCCGTTGCTCTGTTGATGGCAACCTGGTGGATGTGCGAATCCATTCCGATCCCGGCGACCAGTCTCTTGCCGATCGCGCTTTTCCCGCTGCTGGGAATCATGCATACCAAAGCGGCTACGGCTCCTTATGCCAGTCACCTGATCTTTCTTTTTATGGGCGGATTTATTATTGCTCTTTCCATGCAGCGTTGGAATCTGCACAGGCGCATTGCCATGAATATTGTCAAGGCCGTTGGCTTTTCTCCTGGCCGCCTGATCTTCGGTTTCATGTCTGCAACTGCGGTCTTGTCTGCGTTCGTTTCCAATACGGCGACGACGGTTATGATGATGCCGATCGGATTGGCTATCATCACCCACGTTGTTGATGAGGGTAAAAAAGAAGGTCTTGATAAAACCATCGATTTTTCACCTGAAAAATTTGCCTTTGGTCTGAACCTGATGCTGGGTATTGCTTATTCTGCTTCGATCGGTGGTATGGCCACTTTGATCGGTACACCACCTAACACGGTCCTGGCCGGCTACCTGCAGAAAACCTACGGTTATGAAATCACTTTTGCGGCCTGGATGAAAGTTGGTGTGCCTCTGGTTCTTATCCTGCTGCCGATCTGCTGGATCTGGCTGACCAAGATTGCCAACCCCATGAAGCTGAAAAAAGTTCCGGGCGGCCGCGACCTGATCCACAAAGAGTTGCGAGAGATGGGGCCGATGAATGCCGGCGAGCGCTGGACGTCCCTGGTCTTTGCTTTGACTGCGTTAGGTTGGATCTTTCGTAAGCAGCTTGGTTTTATGTTCAGTGATCCGACGTTGATCACTGATGCAACGATCGCCATGACCGGCGCCATCCTACTCTTCCTGATTCCAATCAGTCTGAAGCGAAACAAGTTCGTTATGGATTGGCATTGGGCGACCAAGATGCCCTGGGGCGTCTTGATCCTGTTTGGTGGCGGTCTGGCGATGGCCGCTGGTTTCAAACAGACCAAGTTGGCCGACTGGATCGGTAGTCAGGTTAGTCTGCTTGATCAGGCTCCTGTTCTGGTGCTTATCATTGCCGTAGCCACTTTGATCATCTTCCTCACAGAATTGACATCAAATACGGCAACTTCGGCGATGGTAATGCCGATCCTGGCTGCCGTTGCCATCGGCCTTGGGCAAAACCCGCTGTTGCTGGTTGTTCCTGCTGCTATTGCGGCTTCCTGTGCTTTCATGCTGCCAGTGGCGACACCTCCCAATGCAATTGTTTTTGGCTCCGGATATGTCACTATCCCGCAGATGGCCAAAAGCGGTTTTGGTCTGAATATCATCGGTATCGTGGTGAC
>JAOUDB010000021.1 GCA_029859485.1 Desulfuromonadales bacterium
CTTTGCGCCGCTAGCTCAGCTGGATAGAGCGTCTGACTACGGATCAGAAGGTCGGGAGTTCGAATCTTCCGCGGCGCGCCATTTAAGATTAGGGAGTTAGACAATTTGTCTAACTCCCTTTTTGTTTTTCAAGTTTCGGTTGAGCAATAGAATTGGCAATCAGTAATAGAATTTCGTCAGCACCTCTTTGAAAGCCTTGGATGCTGGCGACTGGGAGCGAGATTTTAAGTTCGCCAGCCAAATCTGCCTGTCCACAGTCAAACCATCGACTTTGACCTTACAAAGCTCTCCCGCACCAAGATTATGGTTTACGGAGAGTTCAGAAACAAAAGCACACCCGAATCCTTCAGCAACAGCCTGTAACACCGCCTCATTACTGCCGAGTCGTGCGCCGATCGTGAGCTCTTCCGGATTCAGGCCTCGATGGCTTAATGCAACACGCAAAGCCTGCCCACTACCCGATCCCTCTTCACGGACTACGCAGGGTTCAGAGATAAGTTCGGCTAGGGAGAGTGAGGCCCTTTTTGCCCAACGATGGTTCGGGCCAACTATGAGTGTCAACGAATCAGCAACAAGCGGAGTGAATTCGATCTTCTTTGTACTCAAGTAACTTCCGACTACGGCGAGTTCGATTTCTGATTTTTCGAGACAAGCGATCATCTCGCGGGAGTCACCTGTCAACATGGTAAGGGTGATCCCGGGATGTTTCTGTTTCAGTGCAGGCAATACCGGCGGGATCAGATAATTTGCCGGAACATTGCTGGCACCAATCTTCAGCAGAGTATTCTCCAGCCCCTGAAAGCTGGCCATCGATTGGCGCAAGACATCACGCTCCGCGAGAATCCGCCTGGCGTGGACAAGAAACTTCTTTCCTCCTGCAGTCAGAACGACGCCGCGGCCAAGGCGGTCAAACAGTTCTGTGCCCAGTTCATTTTCAAGAGCTGCCATATGCTGACTAACGGTTGACTGGGTTAAGAGGACAGCTTCCGCGCCTCGCGAAAAACTGCCTTTTTCGGTAATGGCAATAAAGAGCTCAAGCTGACGAAAATTCACACACACTCCTATTGAGACAGTCAATACCTGACATTTATAATATCGAAATTATCGGTTTGCTTATCCGATGTCAATATCAGATACTTTTTGCACCTTGGGAAGCAACTGAACACACACAATCATTGCAAATTATCTTGAAAGGAAAAACCCTGTGAAAAAAATTATCTTCTTTTTGGTGGGGATTCTCGTCATTTCAACTTCTGTTATGGCGAGAGATTATCAATATATCAGTGCTGCAGAACTTCAGAAAAGGATTGAGACAAACAAGCAGGGCCTTTTGCTTGACATCCAGGTCGAAGACGAATTTTCTGAGCACCATATCGAAAATGCCGTTGCGACCTACGCTTACCCGGTTAAATCCGACCAGGACAAGCAGAAGCTACAGGCGGTTGTCAAGCAGGCGAAAGCAAGCAAGGAGCCTGTCACGATTATCTGCCCCCGTGGCGGTGGCGGTGCCAAACGGACTTATGACTATCTTAAAGAGCAGGGAGTTTCCGAATCCCGCCTGCTTATCCTTGAGGGAGGCCAGGCAGAGTGGCGCTATTGAAGACCTTCGAATCGGGGGCACAACGACTCAATACTGAACAAATAGAACCTACATGTTAGATGCTCGGCGCAAAAGAAGAACTCGATACTGATTTCGGATCAGAAATTCGGGCGTTCGAATCTCCCGCGGCGCGCCATTTAAAGAAGGGCCTCAGCACTAATCATAGTGTTGAGGCCTTTTTGTGTTTTCTGTGCCAAGTGGCCTTTGGGGGGCATGTATTGTACCTTTGCTCTTATCGGTTAAGATTAAAGAAACTTTGAAACCTACCAGGAGAGCAATCATGCAATTGCAAGATTATTTTGAAAATGCAAGTGGCGTTGGTGTTATGTCCACCGCTGACAGTGGCGGCAAAGTTGATTCCGCGATCTATGCAAGACCACATGTCATGGCTGACGGGACTATTGCATTTATCATGCGCGACCGGCTTACCCATCACAATCTTCAGGAAAACCCCTATGCCACATATCTTTTTATCGAAGCAGAGCGTGGCTACAAAGGTCTTCGTCTATTTCTCAAGAAGGACAGAGAGGATCAGGATCTTGAGTTGATTAATCAGATGACCAGACGTTGCCTGACCCCCGAAGAAGACGAAGCCAAGGGGCCAAAATTTCTGGTCTATTTTAAAATCGAAAAAGCTCTAAAACTGATTGGCAGCGACGCCCCGCAGATAACTCTGCCCTGATTTTCACTCTTCTGAAGTTTCTGTGAAGGTCGCGTTTCTATCTAAACCCGCGTCTGCTTGTACTTTAGCGGTGCAATCCTTTGTAGTGGGAGTTCTTTATGAATACCTGGTTCTACCTGAAACTCTACCTCCTGACGATCCCGGTCTTTTTTGCTGTTGACCTGCTCTGGCTGGGTGTGATTGCCAAGGGTCTTTACCAGAAGAACCTTGGCCATCTGCTCAGCCCCGATGTGAACTGGCCGGCAGCCTTTGCTTTCTATTTCATCTACATTGCGGGCATCATTCTTTTTGCGGTCAAGCCGGCCTTGGCCGAGCAGTCTTTGTTCAAAGCTCTTATCTGGGGTGCCCTGTTCGGTTTCTTTACCTACGCGACCTATGATCTGACGAATCTTGCGACGCTCAAAGATTGGCCGATCAAGATTGTTTTTATCGACATCGCCTGGGGAGTTGTTCTCTGCAGTCTGGTCGCTTCGATCAGCTACCAGATCGGTCGCTGGCTCAACTGAGTGTTATGGCTTTCTGCCCAGGCGGTAGCGACCCTCTTCTTTATCGATTAAATCACTCAGCCGACAGAGCAACGGCGTGACCAGGGCCCAAACTATGGCCAGGGTCACGACGGTGAGAGTCGGGTTGTCACCGAAAGAGGCGGCACCCATTCTAATGCCGGCCCAATAAGCGAGTGGTCCGCCAAACAGCCCGAAGATTGCCGCGAGTAAGTAGCGTCCCGATAGCCAGTGCAAACCGTAGTGGAAGAGTGTAGCGAACTGCGCCCAGATCACAAACACCCAGAGAGGCAGCCACAATGGCCAGTCGGCATCGCGTGTGAAGGTAAACAAGCCGAAGCCTTGCTGAAGGGAGTCAACCAGGATTCCGAGCAGGCAGGCCGCGAACATCAACAACGCCTCGTTTTTACGGGATACGGCCAACAGCAGATGCAAACCGGCAAGCAACAAGCCAACCAGTGCACCGGAGGTCGGAAAGCCCCAGCCTGCGCCGAGCACGCAGCAGAACCAGCCGGCCTGGTAGATAGAGACATTGAGGAGTTTGGTTGCAAGGGGTTGCAGGGACATCAGTCGGTCCTTGAGGAGTGCTCCGGTTTGCTCAAAACCATTTGTGCCAGGTCGATGATGTTGGCGGCGAAGCCAGCCTGGCAGTAGGCGAAATAGTAGTCCCACTTACGCAGAAAGGCCTCGTCATAGCCAATCTCAAGGATTTCCTGCCGCCGGGCAAGCATGGTCTGGCGCCAGCGATCAAGGGTCTCCGCGTAATCCTGTCCATGTTGTTCGAGGTTGTCCAGATGCAGAGTCGATCCACTCGCCATGGCTTTAGTGAGTGCCCCGACAGAGGGGACATGCCCACCGGGGAAGATATGTTTGCGGATCCAGTCGGAACTGTAGCGATACGCGTTATATTTGCGATCCGGTATGGTAATGACCTGGATCATGGCACGACCGCCGGTTTGCAGGGCTTTATCACAGGCCGCAAAAAAAGGTTTTAACCCGGCATGGCCGACAGCTTCGAGCATCTCGATCGAGACGATTTTTGAATACTGCCCTTCTATATGCCGGTAGTCGCAGAATTTGAGTTCAATCCGCTCCTCAAGGCCCGCGTCCAAAACGCGCTGGCGGGCAAACTCGAGCTGCTCCCTGGATACGGTGATCCCCGTGACACGGCAGCCGGTCTGTTGCACGGCTTCGATGGCAAAACTGCCCCAGCCGCAGCCGATTTCGAGGACATGGTCGTCTGCTCCGATCCCGGTCTTGGCAATGATTGACTGAAGTTTGTTCCGCTGTGCCTGTTCCAAAGTTTCGTCCCCGTTTATAAACCGCGCGCACGAATAGGTCATGGTCTGGTCGAGGAAGGTGGCGAAGAACGCATTGCTCAGGTCGTAATGTTCCTTGATGTTGCGGGCGCTGCCCCTGATGGTGTTGGGTCGTTGCAGGTGCCGGAAGTAGTTGACCAGTCGACCCATGAGGGACGACATGATACTGCGGTCATCCATGACATCTTCGTTTTCGGCGAGCAGCGTCAACAGGCCCGGCAGGTCAGACGTGGTCCAGTCGCCATCGGTGTAGGCTTCACCGAAACCGATGTCGCCGGAGAGCATGACGCGGCGGAAGAACTGGAACTCCTTGACGGCCAGCTTTATCGACGGAGAGGCCCCTGCCTCACCGAAGGAATAATGCAAATCGTCGGGAGTCTTCAATTTAATTTCGCCCTGCGGTAGGCGTGACAAAAAGCCCGTGACCATTTTAAACCCGATCCGATCAATCAAGGTCGCTGGTACGGGTCGTATGGTCATGACGCTATCGGGAACCGGTTTCTGATACACGGGGAGCCTCCTCTGCCAATGAAGTTTGGCCGCCTGCCAGAGAATCCTGGGCATGGTCAGGCTGGCGCCGATGGGGTGGGCGATAATGGTTCTTGCCAGGCTGTCTCTGGTCAAGGGCTTGGCCTGGCCATGAATCCGGGCAACCAGGGCCAGCTGGTCATTGACGTGATAGTTGAGCGTATTATCGATGGCTTGATCTGGCTCGGTCAGCCGAAATTCATAATGCCCCCGGACTGGGAAAAAGGGTGAGACGTGGAACTGCTTGTCAGCACGGAAGCGCAATCGGCCATCAACTTTTTCTGTTCCTTTCGCATCGAGCAGATACAGGTGCATCTCACCGAAGGTGTTACGCACCTGGGCAATTATGCAGACCAGAAGGCCATCCTTGTCGTGGCAGTAGAAAAAGCTGATCGGATTGAAGATGTAATTGAAAAATCGTGCCGCTGTTACCAGGATGACTTTACCCAGGGGAAAGGTCATGCCGGCATGGGTGAGAACATCTTCAACTTTTTCGCGAATCGGAGCTTCACCAGGGGTCAGGTAGTCCTTGTCATGAACAGCAACCGGACGTCGCTGGTTATAACCAAACAACATGGTTTGCTTCGCAAGCTCGGGAAGGTCTTCCAGCTGGAAGGCGTAAAAATAAACCGGATAGCGGAAGCTGTGCTTGACCGGCGAAAGCCGAGCGTGCGTGACTTCGCCGAGATAAATTTTCGAATTCATAACTCAAGTCCGAATGCTTTGGCCACGTCGACACCCGACCTGACGGCATCTTCATGAAAACCGTAGCCGAAATAACTGCCGCAGAAATAGGTGTTCTTACAACCATTGAGCTGCGGCAACTTCGCTTGTGTCGCCATCGAAGCGAAGCTGTAAAGCGGGTGATGGTAAGCCATCTCGGCAATCACGGTGTCCGGTTTGAAAGCTTCGCCGCGATTGAGGGTGACGCAATAATCTTTCTGCGCCCTTAATCCCTGCAGGCGGTTCATGTAGTAGGTCACATAAACGGGGCGGTCCTCTTCTTCTCTCGCCTCGCGGGTAAAATTCCAGGCAGCCCAGGCGTGTTTGCGGATAGGCAAGATCGATGAGTCCGTGTGCAAAACAGTTTGGTTGAGCTGGTATTGCCAGGGTGAAAGCAACTCTTGCTCGAGTTCAGTCGTATCTTGCAATAGGCGAAAGGCCTGATCGGCGTGGGTGGCGATCACAACTTGATCAAAGGTTTGTGCCTCGTCATCTGAGAAAGTGAGCCGAACGTGCCCTTCTTCACGATGGACACCCCGCACCGCTGAATCGAGATGCAACCTCCCCTTGAAACCCTTGGCAAAAGCTTTAACGTAGGCATGGCTTCCGCCAACCACTGTTCGCCACAGGGGGCGATTGCGAAAAGAGAGCAAGCCATGGTTGCGGAAAAAGTGTAGAAACGGGCCCGCCGGGAATGCATGGATCTGCATCGTTGGTGTGGACCAGATTGCTGCGGCCATTGGCATCAGGTAGTTATCGATCATAAAGGGTGAGTAACACCCTTTCTCCAGATAATCGCCGAGAGTGACCTGGGAAATGTCACCCTTGTCGAGATCTTCCTGAGCCTGTTTGTTGAATCGCACAATCTCCAGCAGGAAGCGGTAAAATTCTGGACTGACCAGGTTGCGCCGCTGGGCGAACAGGCCGTTGAAGTCCGTGCCGGCATAAACCAGGCCGGTTTGTTGACATTGGAAACCAAAGGACATCTCCGAAACCCGTGCTTCGACTCCCATTTGGGCGAGGAATTTGCGAAACAGGGGGTAGGTGGCATCGTTGAGGACGATGAAACCGGTATCAACTGCCAGTCCGGCATCGGGGCCTTCTTTGATTTCGATGGTGTGCGTGTGCCCGCCAAGATAATCATTCTGTTCGAAGAGCGTCACGTCATGGCGCTTTTGCAACAGATGAGCCGCGACGATGCCGGCAACCCCACCACCGATCACGGCAATCTTTTGGCCTTGGGTCGGCTTATCGCGCGCTTCAGTCATTCAAACCTCCGGGCTTTGGAAACCAGGGAAAGAAAGCATTGGTTCGCTCTTTGTAAGCAGAAAATTCCGGATTGTTCTGATACTTGGCTTCAAGCATGGGGATTCCGGAAACTTTCAACAATAAAAAGTCGATGAGTAGCGGGCTGAGCACCGCCACCGCCCCATATGGAACCTTGAGGGCGATCAGGAGCAAACCCCACCAGAGCACGGCTTCACCAAAATAGTTCGGATGTCGCGTGTAGCGCCAGAGTCCGCTCTGGATGATTTTGCCGCGGTTCTCAGGCTTGCGCTTGAAACCCAAAAGCTGCCAATCGCCGATTGCCTCGAAGCCGAAGCCGAACAACCAGACCAGCAGTCCTGCACCATCGAAGGCCCCGAGCTTTTCCCCCGGGCTGTTGATGACCAGCAAGGCCGGCAGGGCGACCAGAAAGATCACCGTCCCCTGCAGCATGAAAATTTGCAGAAAGCTGCGCCAGATGAAGGTGTCGCCCCACTCTTCGCGCCATTGGCGATAACGGAAATCCTCGCCCTCGCCCTGTTTGCGCAGAAAGATGTGACACGCGAGACGCAGCCCCCAGATTGTGATGAGGGAGACCACCAGCCACTGTCGGGCGTGACCATCGCCATAAACCAGAAAAGCCGAGCTGCAGATCAGAACGAAGGCAAGGCCGTAGGCCACATCGACAATGCTGTTGTCCTTGAGCCAGAGGGCGAGCCCAAAAATCGTGGTCATATAGATCAGCAGCACAATAAGGCTGAAGAAGAAAACGTTCATCCGCGATCCCGCTTTGCTGTTTGAAGGCTTTGTCTTGACGTCAAATAGGAAACCTTAAAAAGTCTAGCCGATTTTTGATAAAGTGCAATGTTTCCAAACGTTTAACAGGAGAAATTAGCCGTCTGCGTGCAGTGGTGGGCAAGCATCTGTTATGATGGGTAGAACTGTAACAACAGGAGTGAAGGAGCGAGTCGTGCGGAAAATTGCCTTATTTAAGAAACTTTGTCTGGTCGTGGTCATGCTTGTCGCGATGACCGATCTTGCTCAAGCGCTTGAGATCAAGGGTGTTCGTTTCAGTGACACTCTGCTCGTCGATCAGACTGAGTTTAAGCTTAATGGAGCCGCGGTTTTGAAATGGGCGATGTTGTTCGATGTCTACGCCGGGGCCCTCTACCTTCCCAAGGGTGTTCCCGGGCAGAGTTGGTCGAACGACATCCCGAAAAGACTCGAGCTCTCCTATTTTCGTGAGATTGAGGGCAAAGGTTTTGCGGAGGCTTCAGACAAGCTCCTGCAAGACAATCTCTTGCCAGCAGAGTATCAAGCACTGGAAAAACGGTTACAGACGTTTTATGGGTTCTTTCGGGATGTAAAACCTGGCGATCGCTACAGCATCAATTACCTTCCTGAAAAGGGCACAGAACTAAGGTTCAACGAAAACCCTTTGGGACATGTTCCGGGTGCCGATTTTGCGGCGGCATATTTCGGAATCTGGCTGGGTGACGAGCCGATCAGCAAAGAGTTCAGAGACCGTTTGCTGGATACGGATTAAGCGAAAAAAGATTTAGCCTTTACCTCGGTCAATCGTGACAATGCCGAGATAACCGTCGACGGTAAGTTGGTCTCCTGACTTGATGACTTTGGTTGCCTCCGGAATGCCTGTGACACAGGGGATTCCGTATTCACGGGCAATGATCGCACCGTGGACCAGCATGCCGCCGCGGCGTTCGATGATCGCTGCGGCCAGCGGCGCCAGGAAGGTCATGTTTGGCTCGATGGCGTCGCAGACCAACACCTCCCCCGCTTTAAAATCAGTCAGGACGCTTGCATTATCCAGAACCCTTGCCGGACCTGAGTTGACCCCGGGCCCTGCGGGTTGACCAACTAGTTGACGGGCGAGTTGCCAGGTGTCAGGGCTTTCGACGGGCTCTCGCTGCGATTCATACCTTGAAAAGACTTTTTTTTCTGTTGTCTCGGGCAAAATTTTATCAAGGCCTTCTGATACCCCGGAACCAATCCGTTCGCGAATTTCCTGCTCGGCAGCTGAAACACCGGCCCTGACCTTACCCAGATAGAGATTGTCATTGTCTCGCAGGAGATAGCTGGCTTTGGCAACTGCCAGAATTCGGACTGCCATGCCGCGCTCTGTTTCAGGCACCTGGTCGAAAAAGGCTTGTTCCCTGTCAGCCTGCTTTAAACCCTCGCTTTTGTCGTCGCTATCCTGTTCGGCCAACTTCACCAGCCAGGAGCTCAGGTCCAGCTCTTTGGGCAAAACCCAGTTAATACCGCTGTATTCGCGGTTAAACGCTTCGAGCATCAATTTCAGACGGCTCCCGTCCGGAAGACCACGGCCGTCTTTAAGCTCCTGCAACAGGCGATGGTCGTTTCGCAGCAGTTCTGCCATCTCGCGCAGCTGCTGGTTGCGTTTTACAGCGAGCAAATCATCTGAATGCAGCAGGTTGATGAACTCATGCGGGTCTTCAGGCTTAAGCAAATCATTGTAAAACTCACCAAACAGTCGTAAGCCGTGAGCCATCGGAATGCACTTCTCTTTATAGACACTCAGCCATTTGTCCAGAATTCGCCTGCGGTGGAGATACTCCCCGGCAAGTGTCCGGTTGCTAAGGTGAGACAGTTCGACAGCACTCATCTTCTCTGCGTCATGGTCCATTCCCGGCAAGACCTGCTGCTCAAGTTCCATGCGCAATGCTTCAAGGTTGTTGAGGCTGCGATGGAGGCTCAGGTACCAGGGCCGTTCATCACCCTCTTCAGTCTGCAAAGACGTTGTGATCGGGCGAGCCTGGAGAATATGCAGGTTTTTGTCAGAATAGGTCCATTCGATATCGAGGGCCAGGCCGAGGCTGGCTTCCAATTGACACCCTGCCTGGAACAGCTCCCGACAAAGGACGGGATCAAAGGGTGATTGCCCTCTTTGTTCCTCCCCGAGGGAAGACAACTCGGTGCCGTGTGTCGTAGGTCGCAGTGCGACGGTGTGAACAACTTCATGCTTTTCGGTCACGGCACCAGTGGCACGATTGAATTGCCAGCGGTCAGGCTCAATGGAGCCATCAACGAGAGCCTGGTTCAAACCCCAGACCGCCTCGGCCATCATGACGCTGCCGTCCTGGGGTGCTCGGGTGAAGAGGATCCCAGACACCTCTCCGACGACCATCTCCTGGAGGATTACGGCCATACCACTCTTGCCAGAATCCAATCCAAGTTCGTGCCTATAGAGCAATGCGCCATCCGACCAGAGTGATGCCCAGACAATACGAATCGCTTCCAGAATGGCCTCTGCGCCCTGCAGCATAACGCGGCTTTCGTGCAGCCCCGCAAAAGACTGGCTTGCAGAATCTTCTCCGGGAGCCGTGGAGCGAACGGCCACCGCGGACCAGTTGGCCGGACCTTCGCTCAAGTCCTTGAGCAGTTTCTCTTTCATCGCCTTAGGCCACGCGCGCGAGAGGAAGTGGTTGCGAATCCGCAGGGAGACATCCCAAAGCTCCTCCCAGCGCATCGCGCGAAAATCCTTGCGCTGCAACTCCATGGCAATGAACGTGTCGAGACCGGTTTCAACTAGGAAATCATGATAGACACTCACCGGCAGGCAATATCCGGCCGGAACCATAAAGCCCTCTTGCTGCAAACGAGCCAGCATCATGGCTTTGCCACCAAAGGATTTGACGGCCTCCCGGCTGAGGTCTGTAAAGGGAATCAGCAAGTTCATCGATTCATCCGGAATTCTGTGACGTTCTGGAAGCGCTGAACCAGGTGATAGCACTCGACTTCGATGCGGAATATGGCAGTGGTTGGTGACGAAACAAAGGTTTTCAGTTGGGGGTGTCTTGCCAGGTAGCTCTGCAAAACTTCAGCGTGCTCCGCAGCCGCGACTTCTTTCGCTGTGCCATAGGCTGTGACTGCCGCCGCCTCATAAAGGGCCGGAGCTTGATCGGCACGATTATCGACCAATAAGGCAACCTGGTCGTCGGCGGCAAGGTTGAGGTATTTGCGGGTTGCGCGCGTTGTGGCGAAGTAGATGAAGCATACGTCAGCCGTGGCCGCGAAAGCAACCAGGCTGGCATACGCGTGCCCCTTGTGGTTGGTGCCCAAAACGCCAAAGGCCTGTTCTTTGAGCAGCTTGATAACCAGACGCCATTCCTCTGTATCCGTCATTATGAGGGTCCCCCGGGTTTGTGGTTGCTGAACATTTCATTCCCTGGTTACAAAGGCAGGGAGTTTTGGTGCGGTTCTAATAACTCTGTAAATTGATGACTTCCTGCAACAACTTTTCGTTGTCCGGCATGCCTTTGTGGACATAACGCACAATACCCTGCTGGTCAATCAGCGTGGTCACCCGACCGCTGCCGTAGATCTTGCTTATGCTGCCGTCATCAGGGATGAGGGGAAAGCTGAGACCGAGTTGATCAGAAAAGGCCTGGTGGGATTTCAGTGAGTCGGAACTGACGCCCAGAACCTGGACGTTCAACTCTTCAAAACGCGCAATGTCGTTTTGAAAAGCGTTCATTTCACTCGTTCAGCCCGAGCTGAAATCGGCATAGTAATATGCCAAAATCACCGGTCCTTTGACCAATAGGTCACTCAGGGTAACTTCTCCCTGGGTGGACGATGCCGTAAAATCTGGTGCCGGAGAGTTGACCTCGAGGGCCGTCGCTTTTGATGCCAGCAAGGTTACTGCGATGACGATTACTGCACAAAGCATACGCTTCATGGTTATCTCCTTTCCCAGCAACTATAGCGTAAAAACATACGATGCAAAGGGCGCCCTCCAATAAGGTGTGACTGAAATTCCTGACGGCTCTGGAAACTCGACGCAAACAGGGTAGTATTAAGGAGGGTCATCATCATAATCAAAACATCAGGAGGAATTATGGGAAGCAAGGGTCGAGAAATAGTCGGGTTGGATGTTGACGAACTGATCTCTGTGCTGCGTAAGGCCTACGCCGATGAATGGTTGGCTTATTATCAGTATTGGGCCGGTGCAAAAGTGGCTAAAGGGCCGATGAAGGAAGCGGTGATTGCCGAACTTGAACTACACGCGACGGAGGAGCTGAATCATGCTCTGCTGGTGACCAACCGCATCATCCAGTTGGGCGGTGATCCTGTGACCGATCCGCGCGACTGGTTCAAGCTCACAAACTGTGCTTACGAACCGCCAGATGATCCCTTCGTGAAAACACTTCTGGTGCAGAATATCGCTGGTGAGCAGTGTGCCATCAGCGTTTACAAAGAACTGATGGACATGACCAAAGACAAGGATCCTGTCACTTACAACATTGCCCTGCAGATTATAGAACAGGAGATAGAGCATGAAGAGGATTTGCAGGCGCTCCTTGAAGATTTTGAGTTGATGCTTTCGGCTTTCAAAGCTTAGTCGATCACTATCATTCCCCCACCTGGCTTCTGGGGTCGGGCTGTCGGAATTGTGGGTTCTTAAATGTTTACTCGCTGGGCCGGCAGAGTGGTCATCGTGTTTTCAAAGGTTCCCTGGCGGTTCCGGAGACTATTCTGGTTTTTTGTCTTAGTGAGACCGAGAGGCCAAAAATCGCTTGAAGCATTTAACGCTCCCGCAAATAGGCGTGTTAGACATCCTTAGGAAGTTCAAGAATGAGTTGCAGAGAATTTTAAATAATGTAGAAGGAAAGATGCAATAAGTTTACTGGATATCGTGACTTATGAGAAATGATTACCGCTCCAGTGATTCACCAAATGTGACAATATAATCTCTGTTGCACTTTTGGCACGTAGCTAGAACGGACTTATTGAAGCGACCATCGATTTCCAAGAAATATTTTAAGGAAACATCATTGAGCTGTTGGCAATTATTACACAATGAAGTGATTGATCCGATCTCTGTCGTACTCCCCACTCCACGCTAACCCTACAGGTATGCTACTAAGCAGCTTTGACCTTTATGAACCCCACTATTGAGCAGATATCTTCCGGTGTTATGTCGACAAATTGCAAACCGACACCGGCTGGATACTCTGGCTTAGGGGGGTTGTTCTCATGATTAATCCATGCAACGCGTGCAACGCAAGAGACTATTATCTCCTCTTGTAGAGGTATAAATAGTTTCAGTTTCACATTATCATCAACATCAAATGGACAGGTTGTAACGAGGAAAACCCCGTTGGTGTTCAAGTCTATGCTATAGCCTGTAAGTAGCTTACTGGTGCAAGCACCATAGTAAACTCTTATTTCCGCATTAATCGGAACGCTGGAACGCCTTTCAGGTTTATATCCATCATTAGATTGCATTGTAGCCTTCATCATATTTATTACGCCTTAGGAATGTCCTTGGGTTCTCAGGACAGAGCCAAAAAAACTTTTGAGGCATGAGACCCAGAAGGCAGGAGCGTTGCCGGAAGGTCTTTTGTCCCCTCAACTTCATAGGTCCTATGTCGCACACACTCACACCCATCGTCACAATAGTTCTTGACCATTGCTTTCCAGACGAAACTTTCTCTGCTTGCGAACTCTTGATAAAAGCTACAACTATTTACATATTTACACATAACCCCCTCCAAGAGATTTAGTGATGACATCGGTCGTCGAAGTCGATTTGAAGAACGTTTTCTTATCTTTTCTTTCAATCTTTGGACAGCTCAATCCACGCCAACATGTGCTTAGTGTGCTGGCTGTTTTTACCTTTTGTGAGAAAAAGGCCCTTGTCTAAGTGTTTGCTGGCTTGTTCCTTGATGAGGGATGGATTTTTTTAAATATCATTCCTGTACAGCCTGTCAATTGGATGAGAAGGCCCAGACAAAGAAGAGCTTTAATTTTCATTTCCTCAAGACTTCCAATTGAATGGCAACACCTTGGACAAAAAGCTAGCAAGGCATCAAATGATGTGACATGAGGTTGATCTATAGCACAAGCCTCTCAAATATCTCTCACAAGGAGAAGCCCATCAATGATTGATGGGCGCTTCTACGTGTCTTATTTGTCCTCCGGCATGGTTTTGTGGTGCTCCGTCGATCTGAAATAGACAATTTTTCTAACCCTGCAATGTAAGAAAGACCTCGACCCAAGATTGAAGGGGTTTTTTGTGTCGTTTTTTTGTTGACATATCTGACCAAAATGGTAATTTATTGACCAGAACATAGTTCTTCATGTTCTACCTCCTAAGCAAAACCCATAGAACCCGTTGCCCCACAGTCCCTCCTGGCTGTGGGGCTTTTTTTCTAGGCAAGTTATTTAATGGCTTATTTTGTTGGAACTGGCGCCATAGCGGTAAAATCAATATCCGGCAAGTCCTTTGTTGCTTGAAAGTGTTTCAGACTTGTGACGTGCGGGACATTTTTGATCTTCGATATAAGAGCTATTGCAAACTCCCCGCTTTCCATTATCCTTAATGGGTCTGTCTATTTACCTTCATAACGAGAGTTAAAATGACTATGGAAGTACAGGAAAATCATTTCGATGCGATCGTGATCGGTAGTGGTCCCGGTGGCGAGGGGGCGGCGATCAAGCTGGCCAAGTCGGGCAAGTCTGTTGCCATTGTCGAGAATCATTTGCTGGTCGGTGGCGGTTGCACACACCTGGGGACCATCCCGAGTAAGAGTTTTATTCATGTGGTGCAGAAATACGCCGATGAAAAGAAAAATCGTCTTTTTGATCGCGGTCGCCATCCCGGCCGTGTGACCTGTGATGATCTGATGATTGCAATGCAGAATGTGGTTGATAACCAGGTGCGCGATCGTGAGGATTTTTACGAGCGCAACGACATTACAATCATCGCAGGGCAGGCACGTTTTATCGATCCGCATAATATTGAAATCTCTGATCTGGCCGGGAACATGCGCAACTGTTCAGCCGATTATTTTGTCATCGCGAGCGGTTCCCACCCTTATCATCCCGAAGATGTGCCTTTCGATGGCAACCGCGTGATGGACAGCGACACGATTCTGCAGATGAAGGAACTTCCTGCCACACTGACAGTTTATGGTGCCGGAGTGATCGGTTGCGAGTATGCTTCGGCGTTTAAGAATATCGGGGTCAAGGTCAATCTGGTCAACACCCGTGAACGTCTGCTCGAGTACCTTGATGACGAGATCAGCAGCGCTTTGAGTTACCACATGCGCGATGAGCAGGGGGTGATGATTCGTCAGAACGAGGAATACGAGCGGGTTGAAGTTCATGATCATGGTGTTGTCCTGCATTTGAAAACCGGCAAGGTGATCAAGTCGGACATGTTGTTGTGGGCCAACGGTCGCACCGGAAATTCTGAAGGGCTGGGTCTCGAAACGCTGGGGATTGAGCCTGATCATCGTGGCAATATCAAGGTCAATGAGGCCTACCAGAGCGCTCAGCCGCATATCTACGCGGTGGGTGATATCGTTGGCTTCCCCAATCTGGCCAGCGCAGCCTACGACCAGGGGCGGTTCGCAGGGACGCATATCGCAGAAGGCTCTTGCGATGAGCGTCTGGTCAGGGATATCCCGACCGGTATTTACACGCTGCCGGAGATCAGCTGCCTCGGTGGTACGGAGCGCGAGTTGACCGAACAGAGAGTTCCCTACGAGGTGGGCCGTTCCTTCTTTCGCAACCTGGCCCGTGGTCAGATCACTTCGCATAAAGCCGGCATGCTCAAAATACTTTTCCATCGCGAGACCTTGGAGATTCTTGGTATCCACTGTTTCGGTCACAATGCGACGGAGATTCTGCATATTGGCCAGGCGATCATGGCCCAGCCGGCACCCAATAACAGCATCAAGTATTTCATCAATACGACCTTTAATTATCCAACCATGGCTGAAGCTTATCGGGTTGCCGCGCTGAACGGATACAATAGATTGTAAAGCTATAA
>JAOUDB010000272.1 GCA_029859485.1 Desulfuromonadales bacterium
TTGTTACGAGAGTCATGGGGTTGGTTCTTGCCGCAATTGCCATGGGGATGCTGACTGAAGGGCTCAAGGCCCTATTGCCAGGACTGGCCAGTTAACATTTTGAATCACCTAATTAATTCATAGGCAGCTATTCTTCCCTGTACCTATATTCGTGTGTAATTGGTTGAGATGTTGGAATTGAGCATCAAATGTAGAGGTCTTGAGTAAGTTAAAAAAAATAGCCACCCGGAACCGATCCTTGGTGGCTTTTTATTGGCTTGCAGGGTTCGTAAGAGTTGATGAGTTCGGTACGTTTAGAGCCTTCAAAACAATGCGAGAGGATAAATAATAACGACACTCTTAACCTAACAGCCCCTAAAGAGAGGGTCACTCACATTTCAATATCTACCCTTATTGATATGTCGCACCTATTTAGTAAACTTTCTTCGAGAATGCTATTAATCATCAAAGTGACACCTTATATCGTGCTTCATTACCCAGAGAGAAACAAACAGTCTTACTACAAACTATTAGGAGTTAACAAAATGGCGAAAAAAACAACAACTATAATTTTTACCTTTATGGCAGTGCTTTTCTTCGGAGTGCTCGTGCAAGAGGTGCAAGCTGTTGAAGCGATAACCACAACCGACGTTGTTAAAACAGCTTATAAAGTGGAAAATCTTGTCCGAATAGCTGACAACGTTGTCATCATGTTTGATAGCTCCGGTTCGATGGGAGAGCCCTTTGGTGACAGTGGCATGACTAAGCTCCAAGCCGCAAAGAAATTGCTCAAACAAAGAACGGACGCCTTCCCGGGGGAATACTCCGACCTAAATGTTGGTCTATATCTGTATACTCCACCGGCGAACACCGCCGCAAATGCCGCGAATGCAGAAATTTATAAAATGCAACCTTTCAATAAAGCTGGGTTTCATGCGGCCGTAGATCTTTTGCCTAATGAGGCCAGTGGACCCACCCTGATGGTGAGTGGTATGCGGCGTCTCGCCAAAGTGATCGATACTCTTTCTGGCCGTACGGTCGTATTCCTGTTTACTGACGGCTCACACAGTGATGTTGGGGCGACCGAAAGTCCACTCGAATTAGCGAAGAAAATTGCGCAGAAGCATGATGTTGATTTTAAAATTGTCAGCACATCCGACATCAAAACAAACATAGAAATGATGGAGATGGTTGCCTCAATAAACGAGGCATCTACAGTGATCCCTTTGGAATGGGTTATCAACCGCCCGGAGGTTTTTACGGGGGCGGTTTTCGCTCTTGAGGAGGATTATGTCATTACTGCAACGACACGCGACAAAGTTGTTGGGTTCAAGCTAGACCATATTGAATTTGGTTTCGATAAATCAGACATCGATATCGACTTCGCTATGGAGTTGGATACGGTTGGAGAGATTCTCAATCAAAACCCGGAGAGCTATGTCGTCCTAGCTGGACATACGGACAACAAGGGGTCGGAAGAATACAACCTTTCGCTGTCGCATCAGCGTGTTGAGGCTGTTGCTGATTATTTGGCTAAGGAGTTCAATATAGATTCAAATCGAATTGCAACCTTCTGGTATGGAGAGGCTGCTCCGGTTGCTAGCAACGATACCGCTGAAGGGCGTCAACAAAACCGGCGTGTCGTAGGGTTTATTGCCGGTGTTAACTAAATAGCGCCTTCTAGCATGTTGTTCGTGCTCACATTAGCTCAAGACTGAATGAAAGCAATGGCCACCAGGGTTAGATCCTTGGTGGCCTTTTCTTGCGTTGCAGGAGCTGCAATAATTTCACTTTTTGGCCGTGATGGGCACCACGAAACAATGTGTGATAAATAGCGAAGAAACTTCACATCACTGTGACTCTGGAGTAGACTAGCCCAATCATATTCGATGAAATCCAATAGATGAAAATAATAGAAACACGAGTAACGAATGACAAGGCATTATTCTCTACTCGTAAAATTAAAGAGAGTAAGGGCTATTAACTACGGCCTTTTTAAGAGGGCCAAAAGGGGGAAGTCCGAAATGGTTTTGATTCTGCGAAATTTAGCATTAATTTTCATGGGACTTACAATTGTTGCCTGCTCCAGCACTGATATGACCGGTTCTTGGACAAATTCTGATTTCAAAGGACCGATTAAGAAAGTTTACGTTGTCGGGATTGCCAAAAGCGAGATGAATCGACGGATTTTTGAGGATGCCTTCAGCAATCAATTTTTCAGCAAAGGGGTATCATCTGAGGCCAGTTATAGAGACATCACTTTCTCGAAAGATGTTAAAAAAGAGGTTCTTGCCAAAAAAATGGTTGAGCGTGGGTGTGATTCCGTCGTACTGACAAGACTTATTGGGCAACGGAAGGAAACTGTGACTACCTCTGTTTACGATCCCGTGTATTCACCGGGTCCGTACTACGGAGGCTATGGGCGCTACAATCGCCCCAGCCACTACGGAAGTTGGGGGAATTATTACGGTCACCCTCATGCCTTTTCTTATATGCCGACCATAACAACCGAGCGCGTTATTCTGACCGTTGAATCTGTTATGTACGACTTGAAAACCGAACAATTGATATGGTCGGCCCAGTTTGAAACCGCGGTTGAAGGGAGCATCGATAAAATGGTTGAAAAGTATGTGCAGGAGGTGGCGAAAGACCTCAAGGAAAAGAAGATTATTTGAGCTCTTTCCCTAAAAGTGGCCTAGACTCTCGAATTTTTTAAAAGACTCAACTGATAAGTCACGAAATGACCCGCTTTTACTGGGTAGGTCATTCTTGTATGTCACGACTTACG
This sequence comes from Desulfuromonadales bacterium, assembly GCA_029859485.1. Lineage (GTDB taxonomy): Bacteria > Desulfobacterota > Desulfuromonadia > Desulfuromonadales > BM103 > M0040. The sequence continues at coordinate 2,768 of JAOUDB010000272.1, forward strand.
AGAAGAAAAACGGCTTCTTATTGTTAGAGGTATTCAGTAAGCTGTTTAATATACAAAACTATGGCCACCGAGGGACGATCCTTGGTGGCCTTTTCTATAATGCAGGGTTAGTAATAATTTTGCATCTCATTGACGTCAGTTCCGAATTAAGAGTGCTTTAGTTTTTTGAATTGATGCGTTCTGGTGGACTGTTGTATCGGAGGCGTCACTGGGGAGATCGAGGTTATGAAAGCGGATTAGCCCATAGATTTGTTGAGAATTTGCGCTACTGTTCTTGAGCGGCGCAGGTAACCTATTAATAAGAGATGATTTTCGACTAAAAATATCTTATGATTCATATGCTCAGATAAACTTCGATGAGAGGAAAAGATTAGCTAGATTATTAAACATAAGCTATGGAGGCGCAGGCATAGAATTTACAGAGCACGGCCAATTACCAAAGAATAAATCTGAAACTGAATTTCAATTACTGTTGCCTGGATACGCAGAAGCATTATCATTTCCTGCAAAGGTTGTTTGGGTCAGGAATCCAGCAAAGGACACGATCTCTCCAAGTATCACTATGGGATTACAATTCAAGGATATAGATAAAAATACACACAAGTACCTTTCTGGTTTTATTTGGGGAAGTCCTAAATAATTAACGATCCTTTTTATCTGCAACCATTGATGCTGAGAATTTTTGCATCTCTTGTAGACCAAACCACTACCAAACACGACTAATAGAATGTTACGAACGCTCGGTAAGTCAACAGTATTAATAAGTTCATTTGCTTTGACGGCAGTTATGTTTGTGATAGTCATGTTTTTTGTAAATCCATTGATTGATGGCGGGGATGGTTCTGGAGTTTTAGAATTACAATTATCATTTGAAAAAAACGCGGGGATTGAATTAATAAAAAGCTGGGGTAAGTCTGGAGTCAATCATTTTAACCGGTGGATCTTTACGGATTATATTTACGCATTTTCATATTCCTTGTTTCTTGCATCTTTAATTTCATATCTTGCCCTGAAGAAAGGGAAAGAAGTTTGTTTAACCAGTATATCCTTTGTTCGTCTAGCCTTTATTTCTGGAGCATTAGATTTTTTCGAAAATTCAATGGAACTATCTTTTATGAACAATCCATATGTTTTTTCGAATAATTTATTTTTTGTACATTCTATTGTTGCTACCTTGAAATGGGCATCAGTTACTATTGTTATAGTTTACATATTCGTTTTATTGGCTAAAAAGAATGAAGTCCATTTGTAAGTAGGTGCTAAGAACTACGCGCGTTACTCAGACGGGCAAAGTGGGCCTCACTTATGGCGTTAATGCAACTGATCAACCTTTCTATAAACCACCATTTATAATAAACGAAAGCCCTCGATCTTTGGATCGAGGGCTTTTCTCATAATATAGAATTTACAAGAAAATAAGGGTCGAATTCTTTTACAGCCAATTTGTGTGAGTACCAGAGCCACGCTAAGAATCTGATAAACAAATCTTTTATCTTTACACCGAAATAAAACGTGAAATTTTTTTCTCAAATAAAACATGACTGCAAGAAGCTTTCAGCATTAGTGGATTGCAGAAGTTGTAAGAAATTCTCCTTTTGGCGATCTGGGTTCACAGAATCAATCCGAGAGAAAAAATAGTAAAAACCATCCCGCAATAACTAAACACTCTGTATGCCTGAAAATCATTCTTAAACTCAAAATTAGTGACATTACTGGTCGGGATGACTGGATTAAAGCCAGCGCCACCTGCTCCCGATGCAGGAAAATCTGGTTAGCTATCCAATTGTCAGAAGCGAAGTGTTTATTCAGCATTTATCTTACGAGCTACGGAAAAGGCTTTGTCCATG
>JAOUDB010000273.1 GCA_029859485.1 Desulfuromonadales bacterium
CCCCTGGTCAAGACGCACTCCATCGATGATGTGCCGATTCTGGCCTTGACCTTCCATGGAGGAGGTTATGACCATTTTATGCTGCAGCGACTGGCGGCCCAGGTTGATGACGAAATCAAGACGATTGCTGACGTCGCTGAGACGAAACTTATTGGCGGCACCCGGCGGCAGGTGCGGATTGAGTTTGATCCGCTGCTGCTGGCGGCACGTAACCTGACGCCAGAGCAACTGGTTCCGGCCTTCCAGCAGGCGAACACGCAGCAATACACCGGAAAGCTCGAGTCTCTTAACCATCAGGTGCTGCTGCAGACCGGACAGTTTCTCAGCTCCGCGGCCGAGATCGGCCGGGTTGTCGTGGGCGTTTATGACGGACATCCGGTTTATCTCGCTGATGTCGCGCAGATCATCGACGGTCCGCAGGAACCTGACAACTACGTGCTCTACGGCGAAGCGGGGCAGAATGAAGAAGCGGCGGTGACCCTGTCGGTGGCAAAACGGCCCGGCACCAACGCCATCGATGTGGTCCATGCGGTCGAAGCTAAAATCGACCTCCTCAGAGGAAGCATGATCCCGACCGATATCAAGGTCAGTGTCACCCGCAACTACGGCGAGACCGCCGCTGAAAAATCGAATGAGCTGCTGCTACATATGGGCATCGCGGTTTTTGGTGTCGCACTTCTGATCTTCTTCTTTCTCGGTTTTCGCGAAGCACTGGTGGTCTTGCTGGCGATCCCCACGACCCTGTCCCTGACGCTGCTGGTTTTTTATCTCTATGGCTACACCTTGAATCGAATCACCCTGTTTGCGCTGATCTTTTCCATCGGCATCCTGGTTGATGACGCCATTGTGGTGGTAGAAAATATCGTCCGCCACATGCGCCTGCCCGGAGGCCGCGACAAAACGATGTTGACGATTGCCATCGAGGCGGTGGCCGAAGTCGGCAATCCCACCATTCTGGCAACCTGGGCGGTGATCGCGGCGATTTTGCCGATGGCTTTTGTCGGTGGGCTGATGGGACCCTACATGCGACCGATCCCGATCGGTTCGTCGGCGGCCATGATCTTTTCGCTGCTGATCGCCTTCACCGTCACGCCCTGGGCAGCGATTCGTCTGTTGGCCAAAGGCAGAGAACCCAGGGACGATAAAGAGGCTAGCCCGCTGAATCACGATCGTGCCCCCGATGATCTCTTGACCCGCCTTTACCATCGGGCCATGGACCCCTTGCTTGCCAGCGCCGTTTCGCGAACGCTCTTTTTTACCACGATTACCCTGCTGCTGCTGGGTGGTTTTTCCATGGTCTATTTTGGCTTGGTCAAGGTCAAGATGCTGCCTTTTGACAACAAGAGCGAGTTCCAGGTGATTCTCAATATGCCTGAAGGTTCGACTCTTGAACAGACCAGCCGCGTCGCCCTCGAGATGGCCGCAGTGGTTCGCGAAGATCCGACGACAACCAATTATCAGGTCTATGTCGGCACGGCGTCACCATACAATTTCAACGGCCTGGTCCGTCATTATTTCATGCGCAGCGGGCCAACGGTGGCTGATATCCAGGTCAATCTGCTGCCCAAAGACAGGCGTTCACTGCAGAGCCATGATATTGCCGTACGCATGCGTCCTGGGATCGCTGAAATCGCTGAAAAATATGGGGCCGCTGTCGCCATCGCGGAAGTCCCGCCCGGCCCGCCGGTGCTGGCAACGCTGGTCGCTGAGGTCTATGGCAGCAGCGATGAGCAACGTCTCAAGCTGGCGCAACGCGTCAAGGAGATCTTTGACACCACGGCTGGTGTGGTTGATGTCGACTGGTACCGCGAAGCCGAACATAAACGTCTGATTCTCGAAGTCGACAAAGAGAAAGCCGCGCTCAATGGCCTCAGCGAAGGAGCCATTACCCGCACCGTGCAAATGGCGATTCAGGGGCTGCCGATCGACTTGTTTCACCAGCCGGCTGACAAGGAGGATATCGCTGTCGTGCTGCAGCTGCCAGCAAGCCAGCGGGCCCGCATAGACAGCATTCTGAATATTTCACTTCGTTCGCCTGGCGATGTGCGTGGGGCCTTGGTGCCGTTGCGTGAACTGGTCACGGTCACCGAACAAGCGGTCGAGCAACCGATCTACCGCAAGAATCTGAAACCGGTGATCTACGTCACCGCAGATGTCGCCGGCGAAGTTGAAAGCCCAGTTTATGCTATTTTTGACATGAATCGGCAACTGGCGGATCTTAAAGCCAGTGAATTTGGCGGCGACGGTGAGGCGGTTGAGATTTTCAACCTCAACCAGCCATTTAACACTCTGCAACCATCGATCAAGTGGGATGGTGAGTGGCATATCACCCTCGAGGTGTTTCGTGATCTCGGCCTGGCCTTTTGTGCGGTGATGATCCTGATCTACATGTTGATGGTCGGTTGGTTTAAAGACTATTTCACGCCACTGGTTGTCATGGCAGCGATCCCCTTTTCTCTGATCGGCATCCTGCCTGCACACTGGGCTCTCGGCGCTTTCTTTACCGCAACCTCAATGATCGGCTTCATGGCCGGCGCCGGCATCGTGGTCCGTAACTCAATCATCCTGGTTGATTTTATCGAATTGCGCATCAGTCACGGTCTGCCGCTGGCCGAAGCGGTCGTCGAAGCCGGAGCTATTCGCTTCCGACCGATGCTGCTGACGGCACTGGCCGTAGTGGTCGGCGCCTCGGTGATCCTCGCCGATCCGATCTTTCAAGGCCTGGCCATCTCCTTGATGTTTGGAGAAATTGCCTCCTTGCTGGTCAGCCGCATGGCGGTCCCGGTGCTCTATTTCATGCTCAAAAAGCCCAAGACACAACCAAAGGCAGCATGAGCCTGCCTGATTTATACGTTTATTTTAAGCATCTTTGCATGCGGCTTCCGATCACCTGCCCTGCATGACTGGCAGTTCAGCAACCAAGAGCGAAGTTTAGACAAGGAGAATCTTATCATGACCATTAATCGTTACCTGCGTATGATCGCCGGATTTTTTGTGATGATCAGCGTCGTCCTTTCCCAGGTGCATTCGCCCTACTGGCTTTTCTTCACTGCCTTTGTCGGTCTGAACCTGTTTCAGAGTGCCTTCTCCAACTGGTGTCCGATGATCACCATTCTTCGCAAACTAGGGATCAAGGAAGGATGAGCGCCGCAAAGATCGCAGGCGAGTTGTTCGATGAGGGTCACAGTTGCACCCGTGCGGTGTTGCAGGCCTTAGTTGGCAGCACCAGCCAGGAACTGCTGTCAGCAACGGCGGGCTTCAGCTGTGGTATCGGCAAGAGCGGCTGTCTCTGCGGTGCCATTACCGGTGGTGTTATGGCTCTCGGCCTGAACTGGCGCGCCGATCGTTCTGCAGACTTGATCGCCGTCTTTAAGGAAACTTTTCAAACCTCCTGCTGCCGTGGACTTTCCAAAAGCTATGAATGGATGAGAGAAGAGCATCAGAGAAATTGTCGCAAGATCACGGTGGCTGCGGCCGGGATGGTCGAAAAATTGTTATACGTCCTCGAATAGACGGGAACATCTCTCAAAGATAGTGTTTGTTCTTAAAGGCTGCGGGTTTGTGCAGCCTTTAACTGTTTCCCGAAATCCCTTTTTCATTATGCGCCCCCCGCGCACAAACTATGCTTAATCAGGTTGTATTTATGCCTGATTGAAGATAAATTGAATTTCAGTAACGGCTCGGAATCTTTGGCGACATTGCTGGTATCGCGGAGACCTTTCCATTGAAGAATGTCTTTATTGTCACACCCAGTTATTTAATCAAGAAGAAACGAGATTTTACCGGTGGCATCAAGCAGCTCACCGGATTGGGCTTCAACGTCATCAACCCGGAATTCCCGGAAAGACTCCCCTCACCGCAAGCAAAAGCCGACCAGCTCCACAGGGCGTTTGCAGATCCATATATCGATATAATCCTGGCTTTGCGTGGCGGCTACAGTGCGATGAAGTCTCTCCCTTACATCGACTTTGATCTGATAAAAAAACACCCCAAAATCATCGCTGGTTTCAGCGACTTGAGCGCATTGCTCAACCCGATCTTCGAGCGCACGGGACTGGTGACCTTGCACGCCCCCATGGTGATCAACCTGGGGACGCCAACAGTCTTCACGCTTAAATCGCTGGTCAACGCCGTTTCAGGCTATCCGGAGAAAAACCTGTTCAAAGGAGCCCGCTACAAAGTCTACAATCCCGGCTCTGCCAGCGGAATTCTCAAAGGCGGCAACCTGATTACCCTGACCGCCTTGATCGATACGGAGTGGGAAATCGACACGTCCGGTTCGATCCTGTTTCTCGAAGATGTCGATGAAGAGCTGCATGGGGTGGACCGCTTGCTGACCCAGTGGATCCTTGCTGGAAAACTCAACAGAATCAAAGCTCTTATTCTCGGCGATTTCCGCGGGATCGGCAGCCAGAAAATCTACAACATCCTGGCCTCGCAAATGGCCTTAAACGTCCCCGTTGTGCATTGTCCTTACATCGGCCATGTCGCGAACAAGATCACCTTGCCGATCGGCGCCAAGGTTGAGCTGGACACGGACAAAAAGCAGCTCGTGATAAGAAAAATGTCTTTCCCCGGAAGGAACC
>JAOUDB010000274.1 GCA_029859485.1 Desulfuromonadales bacterium
TAAAGGAAGATATGGCCGAAGCAAGGCAAGCAGAGAAAAGTGTCCTGCATGCCGCACTTTTGTGATTGTTCATAAGACTCTGTCTATTCGGCGGTGCCTCTGGCACTCGGATCAGGGTTGTCTACTACGATAATAATGCGACCTGTGTCAGTTTACAAGGCGTTAAAATAACGAGTTTAAAACCCAAACAACAGAGCGTACGTCTTTACACAAAACAGTAAAGGCTGCAATCAAAAGACCAACGCAAAGACGTCAAGAAAAGCTAGGAAAGACGCAAAGGGTGACTATGCTCGCTTTTTAAAGTGTCGAAAATAGAAAACGGCCTGTATGCACAGGCCGTTTAAAAGATTACTTGGCGTTCTGGTCAGAACGGACAGATGTTAGATGATACCTTTCTCTGCGAGGTCTTTGCTGACGGTGTCTACAAAGTCCTGGACCATTTTCTCGAAGTTCCCCTCAATGACCGTTTCGAGCTGGCCTGACCAGATCATCTCCTCGCTTTCCAGGTCGTACATAACCGATTCAACCGTTGCGATAACAAATTCTGTAGATGTTGGCGGCTCGTATGTAATGTCGGTTCTTCTGCCGTAGTAGCTGCCCCAGTTGTTGTAGTAGCCTCCGCCGCCACGCCTGCCACCGTAGTAGGGTCCAGAAGAGTAGCCAGATACACGGCCAGGTGACGTCACCGTTTCTTTTCGTGTATCGACAAGTTTGGTCAGGATGACCGAGTCACAGCCTTCAGCCGTCATCCTCTGAATGATGACTTCGCGATCTGCCTCCTGGTTATTCGGCAGGTCCTTGTAGCTGGAAAAAGTTTTTATGCCCTGACTGGCCAGCTGGCGGCCGAAGGTGTCTTCGAAAATCCTCCTGCGGGTCTCATCCTTGGAAATGCCGATTATATAGACGTTCTTGGCTTTCTTGGTGAAAGCTGGATCTGACCATGAGCCACTCATTGTGGTGCTGGAACAGGCGGCAACCAATAATGCGACGAGCATCAATCCCATAGTTCGCGTTAAATTACTCATTGTCTCATTCATCCTTTCAGTTAGAATTCAATATTCATGAAGCATAACAGACTATTGTACGATCTCAAACTTTGTTTATACTGAGGATAACAGGTGGTGTAATGCTACTCAATTTTGGCTGTTCTGGATTGCAACTGTTATCGGTGCCCTCTTTAAGGTAATGTTTTCGTTATGTCGGCAGCTCAAATGATTAGCTGATCGGGGGACTGCCCCGCACAGAGGCGGTCTGATTTTTATTATTGAAGCCCCTTTGAGGTCATCAATGCACCAGGAAATCCTAAAGTTCTGGTTCGAGGAGCTTGAGCCGAAGCAGTGGTGGGTCAAGGACCTCGAACTGGATCAATTGATCATCGCCCGTTTCTCCGAAATTCATGACAGGGCGGTGCGTTGTGACCTCTCCGGTTGGCGAAAGAATGCTTCCGGGCGGCTGGCTGAAATAATAGTCCTGGACCAGTTCTCAAGAAACATGTTCCGCGGCTCGCAGTTGTCTTTCGCCTATGACCCACTGGCATTGGCTCTATCACAGGAAGCGATTTCTGCCGGCGCGGATCAATTGTTGAGTCCAGTCGAAAGAAATTTTATCTACATGCCCTTTATGCACAGCGAGTCTTTGCAGATTCATGAGGAAGCGGTAGAGCTGTTCCGCCGTAACGGGCAGCGGGGGAATTTCGAATACGAGCTGAAACATAAGGCGATAATCGAGAGGTTTGGACGCTACCCCCACCGGAACGAGGTGCTGGGCAGGGTGTCTACGGAAGCAGAGCTTGAATTTCTGCGTCAGCCCGGATCGAGGTTTTAGAGGAGGGCTCAATGGCTGCCTATCTTATCGGACAGATCAAAGTTAGGAATCAAGGCCTCTGGCAGGAGTATGTAACTGGAGTTCGGGAATCTCTGGTCCCTTTTGAAGCGAAAATCCTTTTTCGGGGGAAACTTCTGGAAGTCCTTGCCGGTCAGCAGGATAAAGATCTGGTTGTTGTTGTCGAATTTTCCAATCAAACTGTTTTGAATGACTGGTTCACCTCAGAAAAATACCAATCCTTGATTCCGCTGCGCGATGAAGCGGCCAGTGTTGTTATCTCGTCTTATCAGGCATAATTCACTTGGGCACGTTGTGTTGAGGCACTATCCATCCCATTGACATCGTAGAGGCATCAGTATTTCATACATGGTTCTGCACTTACCCTTATGAGAAAGAAAGCTTCATGACCACTGATCAGGAGCAGGCCAAAAGCTGGATCGAAAAAATTGTCCGTGACTTCTGTTCTTCATCGGCTAATAGCCTGGAGAATGGCACGGGTGAACCCGCCTGGGATGTGCCTCAGTTTGCATATGCTCGTGGTGACGATCCTCTTTTTAGCCAGTTGAAACATGACATCGGCGAGTTTTACTGGACTCCTGAAGAAGCTTACAAACTGGCTTATCCCGATGAAGAGATAGCTTCGTCTGTCTTGGCGGTTATCTGCTACATCCTCCCCCAGACCAAAGCGACCCGAGTTGATCAAGCGCTAGAGACCGAATTCCCCGCCGAGCGATGGGCTCGTTCCCGTTTCCATGGTGAGGACTTTAATTGTGCTTTGCGCCTGCACTTGGCCGAACAGTTAACGCAGGCTGGCTATCCGGCGGTGGCCCCAGAGCGTTTGTCTGGCTTCGATTATCGCCAGAGCGAACGCTTTGGCATTGCCTCCAATTGGTCGGAAAGGCATACGGCCTGGGTTGCCGGGCTTGGTACTTTTGGTTTGTCCGATGGTTTGATTACCCGGGTCGGTAAGGCGGTTCGCTTCGGTTCTGTTGTCGTAAAAATGAGCCTTGAGGCGACACCTCGCTCTTACGAAGGCCACCAGGACTGGTGTCTTTGGTATGCGAAGGGAAGCTGCGGTGTTTGCATGAAACGCTGCCCGGCTGAGGCAATTACTGTCGATGGCCATGACAAACCGAAATGCTTTGATTATATCCGCAATGTCACCACGCCCTATGTGCGTGACCATTATGGGACCGGTGCCACCCCTTGTGGTCTTTGCCAGGTCAAGATCCCCTGCGAGGCGCGATCACCTCTTTGAAGGTTTCTTAGCCTGACCAGGACAGGAGCACGGTATGCTTTTTCGTAAACAAATGATGGGTGGAGTCCTTCTGCTTGCCGCTGGACTCCTTCTGCTTGTACCCGTTCCCGTTCAAGCTGAGCCCTTTGACCATGAACATGCCACCTGGAACCTGTTGGTTAAAAACAATGTTCATTGGAATCTCAACCGCACTGCCTCCCTGGTCAATTATGCCGGATTTCAGAAAACTCACGATTTTCTGAAGCGCTATCTCTTTAGCCTCTCTGCGGTGACGCGTACCGAATTCGACACTTTCCGTCGTGAGCAGCAGTTGGCATTCCTCATCAATGCCTACAATGCTTTTACCGTCGAACTGATTCTGACCGAATACCCCGAGGTCACATCGATCAAGGAACTCGGTTCGCTTTTTTCTTCTCCCTGGAAGAGGAAATTCTTTCTCTTGCTTGGCGAATCACAAAACCTCGATGGTATCGAGCACGAACTGATTCGTGGTTCGGGGCGTTACGATGAGCCCTTGATCCATTTTGCCGTCAACTGTGCCTCCATCGGTTGCCCGGCGTTGCTTGATGAGGCTTTCGTGGCCGAGAAGCTTGATCAACAATTGCTTGAAAGCACAGAGCGCTTCCTTAGCGATCGAAGCCGCAATCGCTTCGATGCCAGAACCGGCACCCTCGAAATTTCAAGTATCTTTGACTGGTATGCCGAGGATTTCTCCAAAGGCTGGCGCGGCTACGATTCTCTGCATGATTTTTTTCGTACGCATGCGGATTGGATTACTGATGATGCGGAGAGTGTTGAAAATTTGATAGAGGCTGCGCTACGGATTGAGTTTTTGGATTACGATTGGAGTTTGAACACTCTACGCTAAAAATTTTGCATACCTGGCAATCTGAGGCGTTCAAAAGAAACCAGGTGCAATTATGAAAACCCTCACCTTTTGACCATCCCTCCTCACGACAATACATTGACAGCGTTTTTGTCAACAGAGGTTTGCTCCACTTGCCAGTGTCATCTGGCCTCGTTTCCGATCGGTTTCTCTTCTCAATTATTTTGCAAACACACTCGGCGGAGAGTGTAATTCCTGCTATTATGTTAAAAGATTATAATATCTCCAGGAAGGGTATTGGGAAAACGTGAAGGTCCTTGTTTCCATCAATAATAAGGTTCTCGCCGAGGGAGTAAAGAGTATCATCGGCGAGAACGTCCCCGAAACACTCATGGGGGACCATTTCTTCGGGCCGACTGTTGAGGACCCGGACATTGTTTTGTTCGTCTCGCGGGATGATATCCTCGAATTAAAACAAAACTACATTGAAGCCAAATTTATATATTTCGATCAGGGGACCTGTGACAGCGAACTCTCGTGCCTGCTCTACTGTCACGGTGTCCTCGGCATTATCTCTTGCGATCTTGATGTCAACAATTTCTGCAAAGCACTGAGGAGAGTTCATCAGGGCGAAGTCTGGCTCTGTCAAAAGCATC
>JAOUDB010000022.1 GCA_029859485.1 Desulfuromonadales bacterium
TTGCCACTCTGCTGATTGCATGGACGGATCAGGGAAAATTAGACCTTATCGTAACCACCGGCGGCACAGGCTTGAGCCCCAGGGATGTGACCCCTCAGGCAACCTTGCAGGTGATTGATTATGAAATTCCGGGGATGGCGGAAGCGATGCGCACGCAAAGTCTGCGGAAGACGCCTCATGCTATGGTATCTCGCGCCGTTGTCGGTGTCCGCAAACAGACGATGATCATCAATCTGCCGGGGAGCCCCAAGGCGGCCAGAGAGAATCTGGAAACCTTGTTGCCGGCTTTACCCCATGCCCTGGCCAAGTTAACCGGCGATCCTTCTGATTGTGCTTAGAGGCGGAGGCTGGGGGCTAGGGGTTGGGGACTGGCAAAGGCACTAAGCTTTAATCCAGCCTCCAGACCCAGCCCTAATGGGCAAGAAAGCCAGCGATCCAGGCGAGCAGAATGCCGCCACAGAGGGCCAGTGTGGCTGAGAAGCCGCGACTGCGATGAGATTCCGGGATCAGATCGGAAGCCGCAATATAGACGAAGGAGCCGCCTGCTGTCGCAAGAAGGGCGCCGAGGACCGATTGGGACAGATTATTGACCAGTGTAAAGGTCAGAATCGCCGCCCCTGGGGTTGCCAGGGCGACAAAGGAGGTGAGTTGAATCGCCTTCTTACGATGCCAGCCGTAGTGCAGCAAGATTGCGATCATGGCAATCCCCTCCGGAACTTCGTGAGCGATTACACCAAGCGCGGCAAGTAAACCGAGATCGTGACTGACTTCAAAGCCTGTACCGATAATCATGCCGTCGATCACCGAGTGCAGACCCATGCCGATGAAGGCAACCCAACCCATGGGATGGGGGCGGGAGCAGCAGTCACCATGACAGTCTGCGACCTCCAGGTTAACGTGGTGCTGCTCTTCATGGCCGGCATGAATCAACAGGTGGTGTTCAAAGAAGTAGAAGAGCACGAAGGCCAGCAGGATGAAGAGAGGGGCTTTTACGGTCATCTCCATGGCTTCAGGGAGGATATGTAAAACCCCGACACCGAGCAGAACACCAGCCGAGAAAGAAACCAGAGACGAAGAATGACGACGGCTCCAATTCTCTTTGAGCAGAACCAGAGACATTCCGGCAAAGGTTGCGGCGCCCGCAAAACTTCCGGCAAAGAGTACGTGCCACCATTGTTCAGACATTCAGTGTCTCCAGAGGGTATGGTTTAGTGGGAAGCAGGAGTCACTCCTGCTTTTAGATAGTGCAGTATAGAGTCGAAGCTGGTTAAGGGCAAGAGCCCTGTGTGACTATAATGATTCGCCCTCAGAGAACTTATTATGGAGAGTGATAAGAAGATCCTGTTGGCTGAAGACATAGAGCTTTTTTGGAATATAACGTGTAGTAGTTCAAATCTGATATGATGCTCAGTGTAAGATTATGTCCTGTTCAAAGTTCTAACTTGGCAAATCATTCTTATCTGTCAGGGGTAGTAAGAATTTTTCATTTTGGTGAATCTGAGTACGTCAAAAAAATGTAGTAGGGTAAATAGTAAATATCACCCGCAAGAATTAAGCTCCCTATCTGTTTGAAAATTCGTTCTTAAAACTCAAGACAAACAGTACGTTCAGGATTTCTGATGCTATCTCGGCGGACCTTTTGCGAAAGGCGTGATTAATTGTCTCTTGCCACACTCTCCTATTTTTTTTCTTGACAGGTGGCACCAATCTCATTATTTTGAAAACGAATTTCAATATCGCACAAAGCATCCTAATCATTCGATTCTACCCATAAAGACACAACTTGATTCAATAATGGTAGGTTGGCCATTCATCAGGCCAGTAAGGGAGTATGACTATGCAGAAACATCTTGGGCAATTGTCTGTTGGTGAAAAAGCTATTATTACAGGCTTTGTAGAAGGGCAGAAAGAGTATCGTTCAAAGCTTCTAGCTATGGGCCTGACCAAAGGAATCGAGCTGGAACTGACTCGCGTTGCCCCGTTGGGAGACCCTCTGGAAATCAGTATCCGAGGGTTTTCGTTGAGCCTTCGCAAAGAAGAAGCCTCTGTTGTCTTGGTGGAGAAGGACTAATGTCACTACAAAAGAAACGCCTCAGAATAGCGGTCGCTGGCAACCCTAATTGCGGCAAGACCACACTATTTAATGAACTGACTGGTTCAAGACAAATGGTTGGTAACTGGCCGGGTGTCACAGTTGATCGTAAGACCGGTTTTTATGCTTTTGAAGGCCACGATTTTGAGCTTGTCGACATTCCCGGCATCTACGCACTTTCCGCCCATTCCAGCGATGAAAAAGTTGCCCGAGACTACTTGCTGTCCGAAGATTACGACCTGATCGTGAATATCGTGGACGCAGCCAATATTGAGAGGAACCTTTATCTGACCACTCAGTTGCTGGAAATGCGTGTGCCGATGATTGTCGTCCTTAACAAAATGGATGTTGCCAAGTCACGACAGATCCTCATTAATACTGAAGAACTGTCCGACCGCCTGGGAATACCGGTCGTTCCGATTGCTGCTTCAAAACGTAGCGGCTTAACACAGCTCAAGAAGGCCGTTCACCAGTGTGCTGAGTATAATCCGATCTCGGAAGCAGACATCATTTACCCGGTTGAAATTCAGGAAGCAGCCATGACATTGACTGCACAGCTTGGCAAAATTGCCGCTGAGAACAATCTCAAGGCAGATTGGTTGGCAATGAAGCTTCTTGAAGATGATCTTGAGTATGTCGCTTTGCTTGACAACAAAGCTGCCGAAGACTTAGTGAAGCGACAACAGAGGCTTGTTAATCAACTAGAAGAAGATGCTGATATTGCCATTGCAGACGCCCGTTATGGTTTTATCAACTGGCTCACGGCAAATGCTGTGACGCACGCAAGCAAGCTGGGTAAGACGTTGACCGACAAGATTGACAAAGTTGTCCTCAACCGTGTTCTCGGTCTGCCGATCTTTCTGTTGATGATGTATCTGACTTTTATGTTTACGATCAATGTTGGCGGAGCATTTATCGATTTCTTCGACATTGCTGTAGGAGCTGTATTTGTTGATGGCATGACCGCACTGCTGAATGGTCTCAATGCACCGGCCTGGTTGATCGGGGTTTTGGCGACCGGTGTTGGCGGCGGCATTCAAACGGTAGCGACCTTTATTCCTCCGATTGGATTTATGTTTCTGGCTCTGGCTGTTCTTGAAGGCTCGGGTTACATGGCACGAGCCGCTTTCGTTATGGATCGTTTCATGCGTATGCTTGGCCTTCCGGGCAAGTCTTTTGTGCCGCTGCTGGTCGGTTTTGGCTGTAACGTTCCGGCGATCATGGCGACTAGAACCTTGGAGAACCAACGTGACCGCACCCTGACCATCATGATGAATCCCTTTATGAGTTGCGGTGCGCGTCTTCCGGTTTATGCGCTATTTGCCGCTGCCTTTTTCCCGGTCGGCGGACAGAATGTGGTTTTCCTGCTCTATCTGGCTGGAATCGGTTTTGCCGTATTAACGGGCCTGATTCTCAAGTACACACTGCTCAAGGGAAACATTACCCCCTTTGTTATGGAGTTGCCGCCCTATCATGTGCCGACGGTTAAATCCGTTCTTCTACGTACGTGGGATCGGCTGAAGTCCTTCCTGCTTAAAGCTACTCGTATCCTGGTTCCGATGGTGGCGCTGCTGGCACTGCTTAATACCATGTCGATGGATGGATCAATTGGCCATGACGACAGTAAAGATTCACTGCTCGCCTCACTCAGTCGTACGGTCACTCCGATCTTTGCACCGATGGGGATTGAACAGGATAATTGGCCAGCAACCGTTGGCATCTTCACTGGGGTGTTCGCCAAAGAGGCAGTCGTCGGAACTCTTGATGCCATCTACTTGCAAAATGAAACACAGGAAAATCTGGCCGCAGGTGAAGAGGATGAAGCTTTCAGCCTGAGTGCTGCGTTGCGGGAGGCAGTCCAAACGATACCGGACAATCTATCCGGAGTTGCCGATACTCTGACGGACCCTCTCGGTTTAAGTATCGGCGATACCAGCTCCATTGATGCCGCCGCTGAAGGATTGGCGGTCAGCGCCGGAACCTTTGGTGCCATGGGCAAGCTGTTTGATGGCAAGGTCGGCGCCATTGCCTATATGCTGTTTATTCTCATGTATTTCCCATGTGTTGCTGCGATGGCCGCTGTGTACCGTGAAACCAACCTGCGTTGGACACTCTTTATTGCCGCTTGGACCACTGGTCTGGCTTATGTGTCGGCGACCGGATTTTACCAGGTTGCAACCTTTGCCCGTCATCCGGTCTTTTCGGCGGCATGGCTGGCAGGCTGCTCGCTCATCTTTATTAGCGTTTTCCTGGTGATGCGTTTCCTCGGTAAAGAGTCGGATGGTTCAGGAATCATTGTGCCTGTTAAAGGCTAATTTTTTTGATTTGGAAAGATTGGACAAGAAGGAGGAGTCATGACTCCCAGTGAGGTAAAACGTTACCTGGCAAAACGCAAGGTCGCTCCTTTGATTGATATTGCCGTGCACTTTGACATGGAACCAGATGCCGTACGTGGTCTGCTTGGCCATTGGATCAGAAAAGGCAGGGTACGACTTCATCAGGACGAGAGCTGCAACAGTGGTGGATGCTGCGGCGACTGTGGTACGCATGCCAAAGAAATTTACGAGTGGCTGCAATAGGCTGATGGTACAGGACTATTATGCATATTCACAAACTTGAGCAATGGCAACATGGACACAATTTCTTTGTGCATCGTGAGCAGAACGAGAAGAATACTCAAAAGGTAATGGGTTTGACGGCGGTCACTATGGTCATCGAGATTGTCGCCGGGGTTGCTTTCGGTTCGATGGCGCTACTAGCTGATGGCTGGCATATGGGCACCCATGTAGCAGCCTTCCTGATCACCCTGTTTGCCTATAGCTATTCACGAAAGAACGCCAATAATCCTGACTTTACCTTTGGCCCAGGCAAGATCAACGTACTTGGTGGTTTTGCAAGTGCGGTCGCTCTTGCAGTGGTTGCCTTGATCATGGCCGTCGAGTCGGTTGGACGTTTCTTCTCACCTGTGGAAATCCATTACGGGCAGTCGATATTGGTTGCCGTGGTCGGCCTTGTGGTCAATGTCGTCAGCGCTTTTTTACTGCATGGCAGCCATGGACACGACCATCACCATGGGCATAGTCACGGCCATGAGAATCATCATGAAGACCATAACCTGAAGGCTGCCTACTTTCATGTCCTCGCCGATGCGTTGACGTCTGTTCTGGCGATCGTTGCGTTGCTATTTGGCAGTCTGTTCGGCTGGTGGGCATTGGACCCGGGAATGGGAATTGTTGGTGCCTTAGTGATTACCCGTTGGGCATGGGGTCTACTCAAGGAAAGCAGCGCAATACTCCTTGACGCAGGCGTTAAAAGAGAGGTTCGGGAAGAGATTAAAGATCTTGTCGAAGCGGATGCAGATAACCGTGTTACGGATATCCATGTCTGGAAAGTGGGACCACATCACCTCGCGGCTCTATTGACGCTAGTCACCCACTATCCTCGATCTTCAGGTGAGTACAAGAAATTGCTGGCGGGTTTCGATCAACTCAAACATATCACCATTGAAGTGATTAAGTGCGAGGAAGAACCTTGCATTGCGCTGGAGGAAGCCGTTTGAAGCTGGTAACCTCCCTCTTTATCTTTCTCTCTCTTTATCGTAGATCACGACTTGTGAGACGAAAAACGGATTCTTATTGATAGAGGTATTCAGTAAACTCTTTAATACACAAAATTATGATCACCAGGGTTTATGCCTTGGTGACTTTTTTTACTGGAATGCGGGGTCAGTAATAATTTGCATTTCAGCAAACTGAGTTTCCCACAACAATATAGTAATATAAAAAACCCCTCTTCCTTGACCGCAATCTATGCCTGAGTATCTTGAGCAACTTATTGTCCGGTAGATTCTTTGAATAATCTGCTTTACAGACCCATGCTAGAGATGTGATCAGGTGCGTTTGAGTTGCAGAAATCTAAAACACAATAAATTAGACACCTTGCACTTTTTTCGGTTGAAGTTTAAAAAAAACTTTACAAATGATATTTGGTGAATACATAATAGAAATAATTCAAACACAGTACTTTAGTTTTAAAAAAAGACTCCGAACGGGCAAAGCCAGAGAGATCTGGTGACGCAAAGCCACGGATCCTGACATTCAGGATAGCCGGGTTGCCGAAGAGATGAATCACGTTTCTTCAGTCTCCGCTATTCTAAGGAATACAAGAAGCGCTCATCTTCGGTAGAAGATTGGGCGCTTCTTTTGTTTTTATGCAAAGACTCACATACAAAGGCTTTAACTTCTTAAAGTTCGCCAAACTTGACCCCAGGGGCAGCTCTAAAGTTTTTTTCGCCTCCTGTAAAAAACTTTGTTCTTCAGGTTTTGCTGTTCCCTGGGGTGTTTTTTAAACAAAAGTGAGTATTTATCAATAGCTGAGGGCCTTAATTCTAACAGTGAGGAGTCGAAACAATGAAAAATTTCATCATGCTACTTTTAACAGTTGTCACCCTGCTTTGTGTCGTTGTAATTGCAGGATGCGCTAAAGACCTTGTAGTGGAAACCATAGATGCCGAAGCACAAAATGAGGCAGTACAAAAGAAGCAAGCCTCGCAGAATGTAGATGACGCAGATATTCTGGATAAGACAACAGTCATTAACGTTGGACTGGAGCGTGTATATTTTCCGTTTGACCAGTTTGCCTTGACCAACGAGGCTCGAAGGGTCTTGGATGCCAATGCAATAATATTGAAATCTTATCCTGCCTTGAAGGTAAGTATCGAGGGCCATTGTGATTCTCGCGGTTCAGATGAATACAATCTAGCCCTTGGTGAACGTCGTGCTCATGTCGTCAAAAACTATCTGGTTTCGCTGGGTATTGGATCGGATCGCTTTGAAACTATCTCCTACGGGGAAGAATTGCCCGCAGACTCAGCGATGACTGAATCTGCCTGGGCAATGAATCGCCGTACTGAGTTCAAGACCATCAACCAAACTTTCTTCAATAACGATATAGCTCCGATCGATAAAAGCCAGATAGACCTGGTGACGAAAAGCCATGGGTCCTGATTAACAAGATAGCCGGGTTGCCGAGGAGGTGAACCCGTTTCTTTGGTCTACGTAATTCAGGGAATACAAGAAGCGCTCATCTTCGGAAGAAGATTATGTGCTAATTTTGAAGGAAACAAGTCTGATGAAATCAATAGAAATTAAGGAGTAGAACCTTGGACATCAAATTAGCTGAAGCGATCGTTGAGGCTTGTGGGCAGAATGGTTTCAAAGTAGAGTTACAAAAAGAATATTCGGCTCCTTGGATGCGTGGACGCAGGACCGTCGGTGTAGAGGTAGTCGGGGGAGATTTGACGAAAGTTATAACTTCAATAGTGAATAATCCTCATTTTTTTATCGAAGGTAAATCACCGAAATTCGATATCAAAAATGATCTTAGTGTGAGTCCTTTTCGACTTAGTTTGATCCTGTACTAAGCAGTAATCTTGTGGAGTTTTATATTAATGCTGATAACTAAAGATTGTGGGATGCCAATTATAAAACCATTCGGCAGCCGTATAAAAGTTGCGACAACGGTTCACTATGAACCCTGCCATGAAATGGCTCTTTCTGGCTTGAGTGATGATTTAAGCGTTGGTGGACTTTACCTCAGGACAAATCTTTTGTTAGACCTTAATGAAGTATTAAAGGTGACCTTTCCTCTGCCAGGGCAAGAAAAAGTAGTTTCGTGCGAAGCAAGTGTAGCGTGGACCAACTTCGCTGTAAATCAACGGAAACCGGAAATACCATATGGTGTAGGTTTACAGTTTGAAGACCTTTCGCTTGATAATTTATTAGCGTTGTCAACCTTTGTGGCCCATTACAATAAAGAGTCAAAGATGACTATGCCCTCTGTTTAATTTGACCCCCGTTTAAGTGAATGCCGGGTGCCGTTAGGAACAATGATTTATGGAACGAGTGATGCGAGTTTAATGGCTTAAAAGTCACACCATTGTTACTTTCTTAAATGTCACGATTACCAGTAAAATAAAGCCCCAACCTATTTCTAGGCTCGGGGCTTTTCTATAAATCCTGTTGCAACTCATTCTTACATTATCTGAGGATATTTAGTCTGGGGGACTGCAGGATGAAACCAGATACTGTCTGTCTAATCAAGTCCCGATTCCTACATATAACGAGTTGGAACCTTCCTGGTCGTTGCCAATACGAAGGACTCCCTTTCAACGGAAACTCTAATCTGATTTTAGTGCATGCAAATCCCCCTGCAGGCTTCTGATGCAACAAGCTTGAAACAAACAGTTGCTATCAAGGGGCCTGGCCGTTTTCCAGCACCCAGTTTTTGGAGATCCCTCATGTCGTTCTTATCCGGTACAACATCAATTTAAGCCTCTTTCGGTGAACCTGCTTTCTTCTCTTTTAAAATCGATCAAGTGGTTTTTGACTTGGGTCAAAGATATAAAGTTAAGGCTGTCCTAACTTAATCAAAGCATGACATGGCAGTAAGCTCACGCTCATTCTTGACAACTTCTATAAACCTGTTTCAGTTAATTGGTCAGGGTTAATAGTCGGTGGCTTGCGCGAAAAATATTTAAGCTTTGTACCGATATCCAGTCTTTTATTTGGGGTTTTTGCCCACTCTAACCGATGGAGGTGTTTCATGAACAAGCTCAAGTTTACAGCTGTCTTATTGTCCATGGCTCTGGCCGTGCTGCTCTGTAGCAGTGCTTTCGCGGCCGTTGAAGTAGACAAGGAGACAAAGCAATGCATTACCTGTCATCTCGCTAAAGGGATGGCACCGAAAATGATCGAGATGTGGGAAAACTCGAAGCATGCAGAAAATGGTGTCGGTTGTCTTTCCTGTCACCAGGCTGAAAAGGACGACTTTGATGCCTTTGAGCACAATGGCTTCACTGTTGGACTCTACCCGACACCGAAAGATTGCTCTCAGTGTCACGAAAAAGAAGTGACCGAGCACACCAAGTCGAAGCATGCTTATCAGTTCTGGCTCTATGCTCCCGCTGACCGGGCAATCTTTGAGCCGATTGTTGGTACCAAACAAGGCTGTGAAGCTTGTCACAATATCTCTAATCCGTGGCCAGATGGCTCGGTCGGTGAGTGTGATGCGTGCCATCCTAAGCACAGCTTCTCTATTGAGGTTGCCCGTGAGCCGCAAACCTGTGGCGAGTGCCACCTTGGACCTGATCATCCTCATATTGAAATCTACAATGAGTCAAAGCATGGCAACATCTTCGCTGCAGAAGGCGATAAATGGGACCTCTCTTATCGTTCGGAAGATCAGAAAAACATTCCGATTGAAGCTCCTGTTTGTACTACTTGCCATATGGACGCTGCCGGAGAACTGAAGTCGACCCATAACGTCTCTGAGCGTCTTGGCTGGGAATCTCAGGCTCCATGGTCCTATCGCACAGTCTGGTTCGAAGAAGAACTGGGCAGCTGGCAGGACAAAAACCAGAGGATGCAGGATGTTTGTGCGAATTGCCATGCTCCGACTTTCATTAAAGATCATTTCCTCGCATATGATCTGGTCAACCTGCAGTACAACGAAATGCGTCGCGAGTTTCTCAAATGGGTTAAGCTCTATGTTGAAAAAGGTCTGATCAAGCCACTCAAAGAGACCTTTAACGACGGCAAGGAAAGACCGCAATCGCAACTGGTCATCAACGCAGGATGGTACACTACCGCTTCGCACTTGATGTACAACGGTTGGCATCATGAAGGTCGTCGCTTCCGTCACGGTGCCGCCATGGGTGGTGCTGACTATGTCCAGTGGCACGGTGTCTGGGAACTGCAGCATGATATGCAGGAAATGATTGCCTGGGGTGCTGAGCATGGCGTCGAGGAAGCCAAGAAGATTTACGAAGCTGATACGCCGGCGAAGTTCTTCACCTACAAGCTCTACGATTTTCCGGGCGGTGTCTATGGCATCTCCACAAAAGAGCCGCAGGCCGTCAACACAGCCCAACAGTACATTCCCGACTACTGGGAGAAGGTTAAAGCTAACGTAGAGCAGGCGTATAAGAAGGGTTTCCTCACCGAGGTTGCCTGGAACCGCTGGATGGAGCGCTACAACAACAAGGCTCATTACGATGGATCCAAGTACGGTTCTCATCCACTACATGCGCCTTATGAAGAACGCAAAGACAAGGAGTTGAATCTGAAAGACCCGAATTCACCCTTGAGCCAGGCCATCAAGATTGGCCTGCCGTCACCAAGCCCTGCTGAAGAGAAAATCAAGTAAATAGCAGGACGTTCAAAGACACAGCGCGGGAGAGTTTTGGCTCTCCCGCGTTATTTGTCTGCAACTGAAAATCAGCTTGATCCACGTATGGGAGTGCAGGTTATATGATGAAAAATACGCTTGGCGTAATGCTAGTTCTGCTCACGACTATTATCTTCTCTACAGTAGCTTATTCCTCCAACGAAGAGATTGTCGCTAGTCTTGACGATGAGAAAATATCAGTTGAGATGTTGGCAACCTATGTACAAGATGTTGCCGGTGATAAATACGAGTCGTGGCTGCGCGATAAGGAAGGTTTGCGAAAACTGGCTGATTTTTACATTAATCGGACACTTCTGCTTGAGTATGCCAGAAAGACTGTGAACAAGAAGGATGCCATTGTTACAAATCACAACGCTCGTAGTGTCGATGAAGATGTCATGTACCTTACGACACTGCTCAAAGTTGAGGTGCAGGACAAGGTCAATGTCTCGCCTGAGGATGTCGATGCTTACATGAAAAAGAATCAAATCGATTCAGAAAAACAGGCCAGGCAGGAAATTGAATCTGAGCTGAAGAATAAATTGATGGTGGCTCTGGTTGAAAATGTTCGCACTGGGCATGAAATCAAGTATTTTTAGCTAAAAAGAACATGATGAAAATGCGTCAAGAGCCGGAGAGTTATCACTCTCCGGCTCTTTTTTTGCCATGGTTCTGTTCATGTTTCTATTTCTTGGGCTTGAGTTGCTTGGAATGTTTATAAAGTGTTCAGTCAACAACTTGAGAAAACTTTCATTTTAGTTATCTTTTAATCTCTTCTTTAATTTACATCCGTGATGTTTTGGTTTGTTGGTGAGTCGCTTTTTTAAGGCCATTCGTGGCCATTATTCAGATGGGGAGGTTTAAGCATGAGTAGGACTTTGGGTTTGCAAGGGATTTTGGCGATTTTGTTGGTTCTGCTGACAGCGGGTTTTTCCCTGGCAGCATCCGATCGTCTTTCGGCAGAGACGAAGGATTGTCTTGGCTGTCATGAAGGTATGCCAGGTATCGTCAGCCAGTGGGAAGACAGCGCACACTGGAATGCGGGCGTCGGTTGTTACGAATGTCACAAGGCAGAGCCAGGTGATATCGATGCCATTGATCATAACGGCTTCTCCGTTGCAATTATTGTTTCCCCTCGTGATTGTGGCCAGTGCCATCCCGGGGAAACTGCAGAGCAGGAGGCCAGTCACCACGCCAAGGCCGGAGATATCCTTAACTCCCAGGATGGTATGCTCGGCCAGACTATCGGTGGTGAGCCGGCAGTTGCTGTCGGTTGTCGTCAGTGTCACGGTTCAATTGTCAAAGTTAACGAGGATGGTTCTCTCGACACCAACACCTGGCCTAATACAGGTATCGGTCGTGTCAATCCGGATGGATCCAAAGGCACCTGTTCTGCCTGCCATAGCCGACATCGTTTCAGCAAAGAACAGGCCCGTAAGCCTGAGACCTGCGGTAAATGTCACCTTGGCCCTGACCATCCACAGAAAGAGGTTTACGAGGAGTCCAAGCATGGCATCCTCTATCGTGCTTTCGAAGATAATCTGAACATGGACAAGCCGAAGTGGGTTGCCGGTCAGGATTACTATGATGCGCCAACGTGCGCAACTTGCCATATGAGCGCCACACCTAACCAGTCTGTGACCCATGATGTTGGTACTCGACTGGCGTGGAACCTGCGTGCGCCGGTTTCCAAGCGTACCGAGAACTGGGAACAGAAGCTGGCAGATATGCAGGATGTCTGCTCTGCCTGCCACAGCTCGTCTTTTGTTGAAGGGTTTTACCAGCAACTTGACAGCTTTGTCGCCCTTTATAACGATAAGTTTGCAATCCCGGCGAAAGAGATCCGTGAAATCCTGATGGAGAATGAGGTTATCTCTAAAGGGAATTTTGATGACAAGATCGACTGGATCTACTGGGAGCTCTGGCATCATGAAGGTCGTCGTGCCCGTCATGGCGCGGCTATGAGTGGCCCTGACTATGCGTGGTGGCATGGTATCTACGATGTTGCCAAGAATTTTTATACAGAGCTCCTTCCGGAAGCCAGTGATGCGTGTGAAAAAGCCGGCAAGCCGGAAGTTTACAAAGAAATTATTGCAAAATACATCGACGGACGTAAAGAGCACGAGTGGTACACCAAGGGCTTCGATCCCAAGAAGGTCGAGGAGATGAAGGCCTACTACAAGGAGCGTTATCAGCAGGATGTGAAATAATAACTTCGCAGTATGAGAAACGTAACCGGTCGGGCAATAGTCCGGCCGGTTTTTTTTGTGAGATTTTTGTGAGTGGTTGTATACAGTCCACAGATGCCTGTGGATAGATTTGTGGAAAGAGCGAATGGGGAAAGGTGAAACACTTTAGCCGTATGACTTTTTAGCCTTTTGCACAGAAATAAAGCATGACTAAATCAGGTTGAATATTTCTTCTACATTTCCAAAAAAGGGAGATATCTGTGATGCTGTTATCACATAACTGTGACAGACTGCTTTCTAATTTTGATTGCCTTGCATGAATCGTTGTGGTATTTAAAAAGCCTATAAATAACAGTAAGTTATTCCGTTGTCGTGATATGTCGCAGGGCTTGAAATCTTCTACCCTTTTTTATGGAATGAAGTGTCTTTGCTTGAGACTTGTGCTTTATAAATCAATAGGTTCTGACTTCTAATCTAAAGTACTTGTTGTCCCTTTTAACTCCACTTTTGCCGGTATTGTCCCTGGAGAGTAAAGTATGCGCATTACACCAGCTACAGAACTGAAAAATCGTATAGAAAAACTACAGAAAGAGATGGCTGTCCACAGCCTGGGAGCGATTCTCGTGCTGCAGAATGCAGATCTCTTTTACTTTACCGGTGCCATCCAGCAGGGAGCCTTGTACGTGCCGTTAGAAGGGGAAGCCCTCTACCTGGTGCGCAAGGACTACGCGCGTGCCAGGATGGAGTCGGGTCTGAAGGAAGTCATTCCTTTCAGTAGCCCAAGAGATATCCCCGGTGTCCTCGCTGATTTCGGTTATGCGTTTCCGGACACAATCGGCATGGAACTGGACGTCGTGCCTGTTTCCGTGATGAACAGGTTTCGCAAAGGTCTCGGAGGCTGCAATATCAGTGACGCAACTCCAATGATTCGCAAGGTGCGGGCTGTTAAGTCGGATTATGAACTCGGTATTCTGAAGGATGCCGCACTGATTGTCGACAAGGTCTGTAAAAGGGTTTCAGAGATTCTCAGGGAAGGTATGACAGATCTAGAGCTGACGGCAGAGCTTGAGTTTGTCGCCAGAAAAGAAGGCCATCAAGGGTTAGTGCGTATGCGGGGCTTCAATAACGAGTTGTTTTACGGTCACGCATTCTCCGGGTCCGATAGCGCCGTACCGACCTATTCTGACACCCCCCTAGGTGGAGTTGGCCTCAACCCCTCCTTTCCCCAGGGCGCCAGTTATAAAAGCGTACGCAAGAATGAGCCTGTAACCGTTGATTTCTCTGGAGTCTTTGACGGTTACATTGTTGATCAAACCCGGATGTTCAGTATCGGTGAGTTGCCGGATAAACTCTCGAAGGCGTACGTCGACATGGTTCTTATCCTGAACCATGCCAAAAAAATAGCTAAGCCAGGCGCGACCTGGGGCGGCGTCTACGACGAATGCTTGCAGATGGCTTGCGATATGGGTTACCAGGACCACTTCATGGGCTCGAAGGGTGCTCAGGTGTCTTTTATCGGTCACGGTGTTGGTGTGGAACTGGATGAATACCCTTTTATTGCCAAGGGCTTTAACGATTACGAATTAGAAGAGAATATGGTCTTTGCTTTTGAACCCAAGGTGGTCTATCCGGGTTTGGGAGCGGTCGGCGTTGAAGATACTTTCTGGGTCGGGCCAGAGGGCCTGAAGCATCTGACTTTTGCCAATCACGAATTGATTATCCTGTAATCTTCGCAAGCATAGATTGTTTCAAGGCCTCATCATTTATTTGATGGGGCTTTTGTTTTGCTCGCTGATTTATCCTGCCGAATTATTTGCACCGCAGGGTTTTTGGGGCTTCGGTTTTAAACCATACCGAGCGTTCTTGTAGTCCACTGTAAAGCTGCTATTGTTGGTCTTGATATTACCTCACATGGTGATAAGTACATGACGCAAAAAAAACTCTCAGCCTCCCGCATCATCTCATTTAGTCTCCTGTTTTTTCTGGTGATGTTCCTTCTCATTGCCTCACCGTCGTCTGCTCTGCTCTTCGATGACGATTTGCCGCGGGAAACAAAGGTCCGCAATCTCAACCTCCTCGCTGCTGGAGCGACCCTCGGCTGGGGAATTATCAACTGGGACTATTTTCAGCAATCGCCTCAAGCAAATAGTGAAGACTGGTTCGGTCGAGAGACAGACGACGGCGGTGCTGACAAGCTTGGCCATCTCTACACCACCTATGCGTTGAGCCATCTTTTTGCTTCGATTTACGACAGCTGGGATTATCCCCGAGAGGAAGCCCTGCGCCTCGGCTCATTCTCAGCCCTTGGGACCATGACCGTTATGGAACTGGGTGATTCCTTCAGTGACTACGGGTTTTCTTACGAAGACATGATTATGAACTGCGTTGGTGCGGCTGCCGGTTACTGGCTGGGTTCACATCCTGGGTGGCAGAGGCGTCTTGATTTGCGTCTTGAGTATGCGCCGAGCCTGAGCAATTTCGAATCTGATGTCATCACCGACTACGAACATCACAAATATCTCCTCGCGCTCAAGGCCGACGGCTTTGAAATAATTGCGGATTCTCCGCTCCGCTACCTCGAACTACATATAGGCTATTACTCACGTGGCTACGGCGACTACAAATCTTCCCAGCCTTATGATGACCGTGAACGTATCGTCTATGTAGGCGTGGGTCTGAATGTCGGCAAGGCGATAGAAGGTGTCT
>JAOUDB010000275.1 GCA_029859485.1 Desulfuromonadales bacterium
ATAATTGTTGTCTACTCTCCTCCCTGCCCATGACCTCGCAGTACTGGCCTCGAATTTAAGAGGAAAAAAAGAGGAAAAACATTCTAACTGATTGAAATATAAGGTTGACGCCACTAATGCTGCATCATTTGAGCGATACCGCAAAGCGGACAAGGGAGTAATCTAATGAAATCGTATCAGTTTCGCACATGGCTCGTTTTTGCACTCATCCTTGTATTGTCAGCCTGCAGCGGTAAACGCGTACTGATGCCTACCCCCAACACCTACGTTGGCGATGAAACCCACCCGGCATTCACGGGTCTTCCGGCTGAATTAAAAAGCACCGAGGTACCATTGTTCTACGTGACAGACCGCGAGCCTGAAAGAGACGAGAACGGAAAGCTGATCTACGGTTATAAGCGTTCGCCTTCGCTGGCATTCGGAAGCACGGTGGTCGACCTGGGTGAAGAAATCACCTGGGAAGAATTACTCGCAGCCAGTCGCGCCGGTAAGCGCCTCAAAGACGTTCCGATGAAAGTAGGCGAATTGACCGAAATTACACGTGGCCCGAACTCACCTATTCCTTACACCGAGGTCGATGGCGTTATCGTTGAAGACCCGGAATTTGTTGCAAAAAGGGATGCAGCAATAGAGGTCTTTCGCGAGGTGCTGGTACAGCAACTAGCGCTGACACAACGCAAGGAAGTCTTCGTTTTTGTGCACGGTTTTCACAATGATTTCAATGATGCCGCTTTTGCCATGGCCGAATTGTGGCACTTTCTGGGGCGTATCGGTGTTCCCCTGGTCTACACCTGGCCTGCCGGATACCCCGGGCTTTTCGGTTATACCTATGATCGTGAGTCAAGTGAGTTTACGGTATATCATTTGCGGCAGCTGCTCGAGTTGATTGCCGGCTTCCCGGAAGTGGAAAAGCTCAACGTCATCGGACATAGCAGGGGTACCGATGTGGTGGTAACCGCCGTGCGAGAGCTAACGATCGAAGCCCGGGCGAAAGGCCTCAACCCACGCAAGGAATACAAGCTTCACAACATCGTCCTGGCGGCGCCCGATCTTGATGCACAGGTTGCCGCACAGCGCCTTATCGGCGACTTCATTGCCTGGAGCGCAGACCGGTTCACGATTTACACCTCTCCTGCGGACAGGGCGATTGGCTGGTCCAACAGGCTGTTTGCCAGCCCCAAAGGCCGTATTGGCAACCTGAAGGTTGAAAACCTGACACCGGAAGCTAAGGTAGCCCTCGAACGTGGAAATTCCAATTTTTCCATCATAAATTTCATGTCCGGCAGTGATAAATCGGACTCCGATGCAGACAAGTTTGGTCATAGTTATTTTCGCAATGCCCCTACAGTCAGTTCGGACTTGATATTGATGCTGCGTGATGATCTTGATGCCGATGACCCTGGGCGCCCACTGGAGGACCTTGGCTACTCGTTCTATCGTGTACCGCCGGGTTATCCGAAACAGTAATTTAGGGTAAGACAAAACAGCTGCGACACCCGAAGAAGATTTTCGTGACACCAGGGTGCACGTGGATTCTGCTCGTATCGGATCCTGATGTCGAATACCACACTCAGGCTTACTCGTTGTTCAGGTCAACCAGTAACTGTTGAAACCCAGGGTCATCCCTTAATAGTTTACGGCCGACTTCTATCAATTTATCAACCTGCTCATCTCTAAGCGCAAAACTGGTAGGTATGGCGTTGAAGAATTCCAGGGCTTCCGGGTGCTTGATTTTTTGAATACTGACATTGATGAAATGTGTTTTTACAGCTTGCTCAGGTGTAGACAGCTCCGTCGCCCATTTTTCTACTACTTCCCTGTTCAAAAGCATGCTGTCGGTATCATAGCGTGAAAGTTGCAGGTTGGTGACAGCGCCAACTACGCCAAACGCAGATGGTTCCTTGTTGCTCAAATCCATGTCCTCATTGGTTTCCGTTGCCGCATTAACCATCAGAACCACAACATGCCGTGGCGGCTTTTCATTTCTTTCAATGACAAGCTCAGGTCCGCCTGATATCGCCAGGATGTCAGAAACTGCACGCAGTCCGAGGTTATCGGTGATGCCTCCATCGACGAAATGAACAAACTTGCGTTTATCCTTTTGACCATAGGTTTCCAGTTGGGAAAGCAGCACGGGCAGGTTTTGCCCCCCATACATTTCCGCGGTGCTATGCAGGCGCGTTGTTCCGAGTAACTGCATATCACTACAGGTATCGTAATTCGCCACCACGACCGGGTTAAAAAGGACTGGCACGGCAGAGGAAGCGGCGACTGCGTCGGCGACAGGGTAGGCGGATAGTTCGGAACATAGCAGGTCAAAATATTCCTGTATGAATGAAAAGCGAATACCATAGGCCAGGTCCGAGGTGTTGATGATAATCATCGGGCGATCCGGCCGGATCATGTCCGCAAACGTGGCATCGTGAAACAGGAACTTCTGGTAGTACTTGATTGCTGACTCGGTGCGGCCATTCTTGCTGAACCAAAGGAATGGATTCAGGGCCCTCAGGGCCAGGTGTTTTTGAAGATTGAATTTTAAGAATTCCTCTTCATAACTTTCAAAAATACCATCACCATGAAGACCGTAATAGGCAGAGGTGAAGCTCCCGCCTGAAACCGAGCTGATATAATCAACTTCATCCAGCAGCCTCTGCGGACGGCCCTCATAATTGATATTGGTTTCACGCAATTCCTGCATCACGCCATAAGACAGTGCCGCGGCCCGTGTGCCACCACCGGAAAACGTCAGTATGAACCTGATATCATTGTCGCTGTGTGCTTTACGCCAGTCATAGAGTGAATATATTTCCGCCTCACGCGGATCCGGGATTTCGATATTTTTCGGGGTGCCGTAATTAGCGCAACCGGCCAGCATGAAAAGCAGGAGTAAACCAGGCGTCAGTTTTTTCATAGCAATCAAATCAAGCATAAATTCGTCGCCAATTTATTTTAACATTCAGAAGACCATTCCCTTGAATTATGGACTTTCGCCTACCCTAAATCCAGTATTCAGGACCGCGGGTGAACAAACTGGATTATTAAGTAAACTCATATCTTGTTTTAGAGATGACCATTGACGGATTAAAGGGACAAATTGTAGTAGTTTTCTCAGTTCCAATCATTTGTGAACCGGTGCCTGATTGAACTGTTTAAAATGACCGGATTACGTTCATTACCATGTTCGTCTTGCATCCTGATCGCCGTGCCGCCGCGGATATCATAGACCAGGAATTCGTGGGACTTGAGATCTTCAGGTGACTGCGGTGTGCCTCGTTCGTCCAGGTATGCCGGGCTCATGCACAGCACCAGGCGAATCGGGCAAATGCGACGCGCCCGTAGGGTTGAATCCTTGAGGTCCGTGATGCGGATGGCCAGGTCGACACCTTGCTCAACCAGGTTGACAAGACGATCTGATTTGACAGGCGACTTTCGTGGCTCAATGTCCCGTGTTGTAATCGAACAGCATTAGCGGCGTTGCTAAGTATAGCCCTTCTCATACTCCTGTTCCGATCTGAGAATCCAGCGGGGAGAGCTACAAAACACACAGATATCTTTTCTCCCCCGAGAGTGAGGCTCTTTGCGTAGTGAACTGCGAATTAAGTGCTTTTATATTGAGAAAAAAATCTATACCATGCATCTGTTAACTGCATTCTGTCCGCAATTTATTAACCCCGTATCGACAAAAAATATAAGGAACTTATTGACCATGAAAACCATGCAAAAGAGACTAAACGCTGCCGCAGTGCTTTGCCTCATGCTTTTTATATCAGCCACGGCGAATGCCGCATCGAAGTTTGATGGCTCATCAAACCTGATTTGCGCCACCTTCGATATCACGGCATGTGTTGATGGTGTTACATGTGCAAAGGGTCAGGCACGAACCTTTGATATGCCTGAATTTCTGACGGTGAATTTCAAGAAGAAAAGCATCCATGCGGATTACGATGGAGGTAAAACCGCAGATTCACCATTCAAAAATTTCCAATCGACCGATAGTCAACTCATCATGCAGGGTGTTGAGAACGATCACGGCTGGACCATGGCAATCAGCAAGAAGACCGGCAGAATGAGTGTTTCCTCCGTGGGTGAGGAAGTCAGTTTTACAATGTTCGGCGCCTGCATGGCACTGTAGAGGAATACGACTATGTTAAATATCAAATTGAATCTTAAAAACATGATGCTGGTGGCTGTTGGCGTCATCACATTTTCCGTAACTGTACCGGCCCAGGCCGATGGCGCCGGTGCCTTTCTCGGTGGTATTGCCGTAGCGAGAATAGGGCGGAGCATACGTGATAGTAACGATGCCCAGGAACGGCAGGCTGATGCGG
Source organism: Desulfuromonadales bacterium (assembly GCA_029859485.1). Taxonomy (GTDB): domain Bacteria; phylum Desulfobacterota; class Desulfuromonadia; order Desulfuromonadales; family BM103; genus M0040. The sequence goes on from JAOUDB010000275.1 coordinate 4,329, forward strand.
CAGAGCGACAGGCCTATTATGCTCAACAGCAGGCTCAGCCTTCACAAACGCAACCTCAAACAGCTAAAGAAAAAATTGCCCAGTTGGATAAGCTTGCGGCGGGTGGTTACATTTCGCCTGAAGAATATAAGTCCAGGAAACAAGCTATTCTCGATAATATGTAAGAGCCCTTGGGTGCTAGAAACAGTCCGGGTCCTGGTTCCAGGGCCCGGCTGCCTGATGGACAC
>JAOUDB010000276.1 GCA_029859485.1 Desulfuromonadales bacterium
CCGATTGCACGATCCCGGTTTGCGCGATAATTTCATTGAAACCATCTTTACTCTCAAGCGTTGGCGCGAGGCTTTACAGAAAGGAGCGACTCGCGGTGTTCTGGTGGAGTTTCATACCCGGCATAAGTTGCTCCTGCTCTCCCATAGCACTGAAATTTATCGACAGATGGGAAAACTGGTTGCCGACGCCAAGGCCATGGAAGAGCAGACACTCTTCGAGTCCTATCGGGCTTTACTGAGCAAGGGCCTCCGTTTGAAAACTACGGTCGCCAAGCACGTTAATGTCTTGCAGCATGTGCTCGGTTATTTCAAAAAACAGCTCAGCGCTGATGAAAAGCAGGAGGTCTTGAGCGTCATCGATAGCTACCGGGCGAGACAAATTCCCCTGATCGTGCCAGTCACCCTGCTCAATCACTTTGTGCGTAAATATGATCAGGTCTATCTGCAACAGCAGGTTTATCTCAACCCGCATCCTTTGGAGTTGAAGCTGCGCAACCACGTTTAGCTGTCGTTTCGTCACCTGGCCATGGAGGCAGGGACAATTCTTTTCTTAACTTCAGAAGTGCCAGTTCTTTGGCTTTTGCTTCAACATCGATCGTGGCCTCAAGACCATGCCACTCTGCCGGGAAATCGGCAATATCGATAAAGTCGGCATGGGGCCCCGGTTTGCTGTTCCAGCCGTGCTTCGGAGATGAAAGATGAAAATAGGGCTCGCGTCCGAGGCGTTGCCAGCTCCGCATACAGGCCTCGGTTGCTGCGGCGACGGTCAGGCCGTCAGGGTTGCAGCGATGGTGATGGACATCATAGACCAAAGGAATGTCGAGCTGTTCGCAGACCGGTAAAAGATCTTCGACCGTGTAGCTGCGATCGTCGTTTTCCAGAGTCAATCGACTGCGGATCGGTTCCGCTAACGCAGAGATCTCCTTCACCAGTCGAGACAGCGCGCTCTGCTTGTCACCGTAGACGCCGCCACCGTGGATATTGATCACATCGGCATCGATCAGCTCAGCCAGCATAACCTGGTAGTCGAGCTCCCTGAGAGAGGCCGCTGTGACTTCGGGCCGGGGGCTGGAGAGCAGGGTGAATTGGTCCGGATGGAAGCTGAACCGGAGCTGATTTTTTTCCTTGAGAGCTTTGACCGAGCGCAAGGTTGCCGTAATTTCGCGAGCGTCGGGTAGCTCTTCCAGCCGGTAGCCAACCTCGGGGTGGGTGTAGAGTGGTAGCAACGGCGAGGAAACCCGGAAAGAGCCGAACCCCAAACGATACACCTCTTCAACGGCGGCAACCAACGAGCGAGCATTATCAAGGCAGAGTTTGCTCAGCTTCACCAGTTGGGCAGGGCGATCAAGCGGCCTGACAAATTTGGCCGTTGCGCTTCTGAAGCGGATGGGCGCCTGATTGAACAGGCAGCATAGACCTAGACGCAGCATGGAGAGTTCTCCGATCTGTTAAAGTCAGTGGCTTAGGCCGCTTTATGCTTTCTCGTGTGATAAGCTGTTTACAAGTCTAACAAAACGCTGATTCTGATGTCAGATTTCTTGACAATAATGTCTGCACTGACGAAACCGTCCAGGAAAAATTAATCATGCCTCAAGAGAGAGATACAAAACCCATTTTTGTAGCCGGAGCAACCGGGTACATCGGTGCCCGTCTCGTGCCCCTTTTGCTGGATGCCGGTTATCCTGTTAGAGCTCTTGCTCGTGCCCCGGAGAAACTCCAGAACCGTCCCTGGGCACAACACCCGAAGCTGGAAATCGTCAAAGGCGATGTTCTCGTCAAGGTCTCGCTGCAAAAAGCTCTTGCGGGCTGCCGCGCCGCCTACTATCTGGTCCATTCCATGACTCCGGGTGTCAGGGACTTTGCTTTCACTGACCGGCAGGCCGCTCGCAATATGGCGGAAGCCGCCGCGGCAGAAAAGCTTGAACAGATCGTCTATTTGGGTGGTTTGGGTGACCAAAAGAAGACACTCAGCCACCATCTGCAATCGAGAACCGAAGTTGGAGATATCCTGCGTCACGGGCCGGTCCCTGTGACTATCCTGCGTGCAGCAATGATCATTGGCTCGGGTAGCGCTTCTTTCGAAATCCTGCGCTACCTGGTTGATCGTCTGCCGGTGATGATTACGCCGCGCTGGATCGACACCCCCTGCCAACCGATCGGAGTCAGGAACGTCCTCTACTACCTTGTCGGCTGCATTGAAGAGCCGAGAACACTCGGGGAGACCTTTGATATAGGCCAGCCTGAGGTGACCAATTATCGGGAATTGATGGAAATTTATGCCCAGGAAGCGGGCCTGCGGCGACGACTGGTCATCCCGGTGCCCGTTCTCACACCGCGCCTCAGTTCTTACTGGATTCATCTCGTGACTCCGGTGCCCGCTTCCATTGCGCGGCCCCTGGCCGAAGGCTTGAGTAACCCGGTGATTTGTCAGGAGAACCGCATTACAGAGCTTTTGCCCCAAGACCTTTTTGGTGCCCGTAAGGCGATTCGACTGGCGCTTGATCGTCTTCGACAACACCATGTAGAAACCTCCTGGATAGATTCTGGAGAGATTCACCCTGCAGAATGGAGTGTGCCCGGTGATCCTGGTTGGGCCGGAGGCAGTTTCTACGATGATTCGCGAAAAGTCGTTCTGGATGCCCGGCCGGAGGAGATCTGGCCAGCAGTGATCTCGATCGGTGGGGAAAATGGCTACTACTACGCCAACTGGCTATGGCAAATCCGCGGTGTCATGGATCGGCTCTGCGGCGGAGTGGGCTTGAGCCGGGGGCGTCGCAGTCAGACAGAGCTTTACCCTGGAGATGCCCTCGATTTCTGGCGGGTGGTCGACGTGCAAAAACCAGATTACCTGATGCTTTCAGCCGAGATGAAGCTGCCCGGAGAGGCGGTCCTTTCCTTCCGGATTAAGCCTTTGGAGAATGACCAGGTAGAAGTGCAACAGGTTGCCCGGTTCTTGCCCCGAGGGTTGTTGGGACTTCTTTACTGGTATGCCGTGATGCCGTTTCATCACTATGTTTTTAATGGCATGTTGAAAGGCATTGCAAAGGCTTCAGGAAAAACGATTCGTAGCGGCCCGGAAGGTTTCAAAACGCTCGGCGATCAATAGCCCGCCCCTGAAAAATTTAAAGGTTCTGGCCCGCGAGTTTTGTCCTTAGAACGGATCATACAGGAGAAAGGGATTTGCAATGAAACGATTGATTCGTGCCGGAACCGTCGCTGCGAGGACACTTCTGGACTCGAACGCTGGGGCTCTTCAGGTCGGTACAGCGGCCCCTGATTTTAAGGCCATGTCGACCCGTGGGGAGTTCATCCTCAGTCAGGCTCTGGAGAAGGGACCTGTCGTTCTCGCCTTTTACTATGCCGACTTCACTCCTGGCTGAAGCAGTGAAATGAAGGCTTTTCAAAACGACATCGAACGTTTTGAAAAGCTCGGCGTCCAGGTTCTGGGCGTAAGTGGCGACGCTCTGGAAACCCACAAAGATTTTGTCACCAAGCTCGGTTTGCACTTTTCGGTGCTAGCCGACGACGGCACAATCCGTAAGCTTTATGGGAGCGGTCGAATCACCTACTTAATCGATTCGTCAGGTTTTATCCGCTATGTTCATAAGGGAATGCCAGACAACGATAAACTGATTCAGGAAATCGGTAAGCTACGGTCTTCTTGAGTCGTGCTGGCGTATTAGTCACCTGTTGGCTTTGAGCCCACAAAAGAGGAGCGTAAGTCCTCCTCAATTGAACGCAGATGCAAGTCACGTTGCGGAAAGGGAATGGTGATCCCTTCTTCCCTGAAGTAACGATCGACGGCCTGCCCCATATCACTTTTAATTTTGAGCCGTTTACTGATATCGGAGACCCACACACGCAGTTCAAAGTCGATCGAGCTTTCCCCGAAGCCGGTGAAGATTGCTGAAGATTCGGGGTCTTTGAGGATGTCGGGGTGTTCTTTGGCTACTCGTATAAGAATATCCAGAACCTTGTCGAGTGGACTGCCGTAAGCGACGCCGACCGTCAGGACGATTCGCGAAACGTTGGTCGTGAAGGTCCAGTTGGTGACTTTTTGTGAGATCAGGTCCGAGTTGGGGACAATGACTTCGGAACGATCCAGGGTTTCAAAAACTGTTGAACGCATCCCTATTCGGGTGATGGTTCCCCACTGCTCATCAATGTTGATGGTGTCTCCTACTTTGACCGGGCGTTCGAAAAGCAGGATCAGGCCGCTGACGAAATTGTTGACGATGTTCTGCAGACCAAAGCCGATGCCGACGCTGAGAGCGCCGGCGATGATTGTGAACTTTTGCAGGTCGAGACCGGCCATGCTTATGGCGACAAAGAAGCCGATGGTAAAGAGGGTATAGTGCAAAAGCCTCTTCAGTGCGGCCTTAACGCCGTAGTCGATCCTTCGAGGCGTCATGTAATGGGCATCGACCAAAGCCTGAAGTAGCCATGACACCAGATTTGTCAGGTAGAGGACTAGTGTCACCATGGCGACCATGTAGACCGAAATGTTGAAGCCGCCAATCGTATATTCGTAGCTAAAAAGAGTCG
>JAOUDB010000277.1 GCA_029859485.1 Desulfuromonadales bacterium
GAAGTCGAGGGGCAGGTCGTTAAGCATTTTGATCAGCAAGACCACTGGGAGTTCAACGCCTTGCTAACCGCTCGTTGGGAAAAGTTTTTCTGGGACAAACACCTGGATACAAGTTTCGCTATCGGCATTGGACCATCTTACGCAACTCATGTCCCTGAAATAGAGGTACAAAGAAGCGATGGGTCAGAGCGTCTGCAAGTTTACATGATGCTGGAATTGGAGTTTACGTTGCCATCGCATCCCAATATGGCAGTTATCACGCGCGTTCACCATCGTTCCAATGCCTTCGGCATCGTTGCAGATGAAGGCACCTCAAATGCTCTTGCCTTTGGCTTGAAATTCAGGTTTTGAAGATTCTTGGCCGCATAAAAATTTCTCAAAAGTCACCACTTCCGAGAAGAAAAACGGCTTATTATTGATCGACATATTTAAGAAGCTCTTTAATCCGCAAAATGATGGCCTCTTGGTAACGAGTGGCCATTTACTATTTATCAGGGTCAGCAATAATTTCGCATTTCGATCAAAAACAACCCATGAATTAGTTGCGATAGGAATTGTGAGAAGAATGTAAGGTGCGTCTTCTATGTTGTACTGGTCTGACTTGTGATTCTTTAATATCAGGGTCAGTAAGAATTTTGCATTTCTGCCAATTTAAACACCTCTATAAATATGTAAGGATTTTTAAGAACTCTACCCCCTCAATCTTCAGCTACTCCCTGCACCTAAAAACCCATTTTTAAAAATCAAGGTTTGTAGAAATTGCAAGTTTTCTTCCGATTTTGACAGGCAAAAGTCTCTTGCAACTCTTGAAACACCCTCAACATTGACAGATTCCATTAATTTCAGTAAGTTATCAAGCATGCCAGTTGCTTGTCTCATGAGAACTTAGAGGGGATTATGACCGATTATTACAAGCCATCTGCGCAACTGCGAGCGGTTTTTTTGTAATTTTGTGAGCATAGTGATGCAATAAAAGGTAAAAACTGACATGCCAGACCAAACTAAAGAAATTGTCTGCAACATAGCGTTGTTCCCTGAAGAAAATCCATCTCCGGTATTGCGTGTTGACGGAGGTGGCATTCTTTTATATGCCAATAGTGCTTCGACAGAGCTACTGACTCAATGGCATTGTGTCGTCGGTGGGTCAGTACCTGGTTTTGTTCTCAAAAAACTGTCTATGAGTCTGGAAAGTGGTCTTAATCAGGAGCTTGAGGCTCGCTGTGGAGACCGGGAACTTTCTTTTATAATGGTTCCTATCATTGAGCGTAGTTATGTCAATTTCTACGGGCACGATTCAACGAAACGTAAGCAGATTGAGGAAGGGCTAGCTAGAAGCGAGGAGAGACTGAAGCGTACGCAGGAAATTGCCAATCTTGGGAGTTGGGAGCTTGATATTGCAGACAACAAACTTGTTTGGTCAGATGAAGCTTATCGAATATTTGGTCTTCAGCCGCACGAATTTGAAGCTACCTACGAGGCTTTTTTAGAAGTCGTACATCCAGAAGATCGCGATGCTGTAAACGAGGCGTACATAAGCTCAATTAGAGATGGTCTAGACCATTATGAAATCGAACACCGTGTAGTACAGAAAAGGTCGGGGAAAATACTCTACGTTCACGAAAAGTGTGAACATGTCAGAGATGAGGCCAACAAAATAGTACGATCTATTGGAATGGTTCATGACATTACGGTCCGCAAACAAAAGCGAATGGAAGTTGAACGCCTAAATGCCGAGTTGAAAACTCGGTACAGAGAGCTGGAAGATCTCAATAAGGAGCTAGAGGCTTTCAACTACACGATCGCTCATGATTTACGCAAGCCATTGACTGTCATCAGTGGTTACTCCCAAGTCCTGGAAGATCTTTTGGACGACAAACTTGATCAGAAGTCCATCGATTACCTGAAAAAAATCACTAGCAGCACCATCAACATGAGCCAACTCATAGATGCCCTGTTAGACTTCTCCAAACTTGCGCACACAGAGCTGAAACTTGGCAAAGTTAATCTTTCAGATGTGGCTAATCTGGTTATTGCCGATTTAAAATCAGCTGAGCCTGATCGCAAAGTTACATTCCGAGCAATGGAGAACATGGAGGCTAATGTAGACATTGTCCTTATCAAAGCCGTTTTGGTAAACCTCCTTGGTAATGCATGGAAGTTCACTGCGAAACAGAAAGAAGCCCTCATTGAGTTTGAAATGAAAGAAAGTGATGGCAAAAATGTTTTTTTCATTCGCGATAATGGTGCCGGGTTTTCTGTGGAGGAGGCTCAGAACCTCTTTGCACCATTCCAGAGGCTTCGTGGAGCCGAAGCAATCACTGGATTTGGTATCGGTTTAGCTACAGTGGAGCGCATCATACACCGACATGGAGGGGAAATATGGGCCGAGGGCATTCCAGGAAAGGGAGCAACATTTTACTTTCGCTTTTAATTTAAAGAAAAGAACGCCCCGCAAAAGTGATCTACGTCGTCTTTGCGATTTTTCCACATTTTTTTGACCAGCAATTTTCAAGCAAATGTCCCAGATTGCACGACTTATGAGACGAAAACCGGCTTCTTATTAATAGAGGTATTCAGTAAGCTGTTTAATACACAAAACTATGGTCACCAGGGTTCGCTCCTTGGTGGCCTTTCTTGTAAGTCAGGGTCAGCAATAATTTTGAATTCGGCCAAACTGGTATGTCTAAATCAATGCAGGTGGACTGACAGTGCTCACTCAGGCAAACACAAAAATGCTGGATTTGACTCGTTGTCGTATAGATGTTAGCGTAACGACTTCTTAAGTCTTGGCGGCGTTCTCCTTCCGAACGAACCGACCAACGACTCGCAGATGAGGTGGACCGTAATTACCCCTGGTAATATCGGGACGAACCCTCACCCTCTAGGGCAGCACTGGCTTGAAGCGTTCCGCTTTGAGACCGGGTGCAAGTGGCCCTGTCTAAACAAAATCATCAAACATCACCACCTTTAGGCGCTCTATTGCCTGACGTTTCACTCTCTATTTCTATGGGAAATCTCCCATCGTCTATCCTTCTACTCGTCTGCAACAGGTGCCGCTGTCTTATCGATTCATGCCTATTCATTTTCAATGAAGCGTAATGACAGAACTCATCTACCTGCAGGAGACAATGCACAATGACGATTTATTCGAGTGGACAACAGTCAATCGCTGTACCAAAAGAAGAATGGCAAAACCAACTGGTTAACTTTGTTAACAGTATCGAAAAACTGGAAGAATACATTAATATTACTGACGAAGAGCGCAGCGTTCTCAAAGCGAACAAAACGATCTGGGGGACAACACCTTACTTTGCTTCGCTGATGGATCCGGATGACCCCTCCTGCCCGATTCGCAAGCAGGTCATTCCATCCCGTGAGGAGCAGGTGAATGTCCACGGTATGGACAACTATCTGGTCTGGAAGGAAAACCGCGACAATGAGGAGAACAGGCCAGACACCATTGCTCGTCAGTACAAAGACCGGGTCGCTTTCACGGTCACCCAGAACTGCGGGATTTATTGCCGTCACTGCTTTCGTAAGGAACTCGTGGTCGATGGCAACCTTGAGCTTGATTTCAATGTTGAAGATGGACTGGACTGGATCGCGATGCATCCCGAGGTTCGTGATGTCTTAATTACCGGAGGAGATCCCCTGCTGCTCCCTGATGAGAAGATTGCCTATTTGATCGAACGCCTGAGAGGATTTTCCCATATCGAAATGATCCGGATCGGCTCCCGCGTACCCATCGTGATGCCGCAAAGGATAACAGAAAATCTCAAGAGCATCCTGGGTGAGTATCACAGAGTACCAATCTGGATTAACACCCAGTGCAATCATCCCAAGGAGCTTACCGAAGAAGTGGCCTGGGCCGTTTACGACTTGATGTCCTGTGGTATCAATGTTGGAAACCAGGCCGTGCTCCTCAAAGGGATCAACGATGACGTAGAAACTTTCAAAGAGCTACACCAAAAATTATTGAAAGTACGGATCAAGCCATATTACGTCTTTTACTGCGAGGCCGCCCCGGGTATCGACCATTTTAGGACTCCTGTAGAAAAAGGTGCGGAGTTGATACGTGATGCCCTGCGTGGTCATACCACCGGACTTGCACAACCCATGGCTGTTGTCGCGACCAATATCGGTAAAATTCCACTGATGCCGGACTATTACATCAAAGATAAAGATGTCCGAGAATATACCTTGTGCAACCATAAAGGACAGGTCACAAAAATACCGAATATCTCTGATTAGAAATATGGACAGATCTGCAAACGGTATATATAGCTACAACAGGAATTAACTCTCCGCAACGTCAAACCTGCCCCACAGTCTTTCCCCCTCCTGGACTGTGGGGCTTTTTTTATTATTTATCAGGGTTTCTAGTAAACACCTCAAACACGCCTCTTCTCACGCACCAAAACAATGCGAGAGGACTTTTAGCAAATCTCCCATCCTTACTGTTGAAAGCTATATCTCCCACAAACCCATCCTTAAATATCAGGGCCTTCAGCACTCAGCCCTTCTAATCTGTTTTTGACATA
>JAOUDB010000278.1 GCA_029859485.1 Desulfuromonadales bacterium
TAGTTCATCCGTTTGTATGTCATGGTCTTGATCAGATATACAGTGCCTAGTTTTGTCATACGCCACTCGCACACTAAATATCCCTAGGTAATGTAAGAATGAGTTGCAACAGGATTTATAGGAAATCTATATGCCAGCAAATCAATCTTCTTAAGATTCGTGATATTTAAGAACGCTCGATCAACAATTGGCAGCATGGCACACAACTACTCATAATTTTCTCTCCAAGGACTCTCACAGTGATTTGAAGCATTCAAGATTGGCGGATATGCGAAATTCTTACTACCCTTGTATTGACAAGGTGTGGATTGCCCGCAGCATGATGCAGACATAAGTATAGAACTCGCATCCACGAGGTGCGTAAGCGTACAGAGAGCAAAGAGTGACAATTTTTGTCGTTAGCTTATTACTTTACACCCATTTTGGTCCATTGTTGAGCCTGTACCATTTATTCCTGCCACAGAAACTCCTGATTGCGAACTTAGACATTAAGACAGAGGCAAAAGATTGAATCGTAAAAACAATGTGTTGTGAATTGAATGAGACAGCACAAACAGTTCAAGTCCATGTGAAAATAACTTGGTATATCCTTTGCAAAACACATACTCGTGATTTTGTGGGGCAGATAAACACTTGTGAGATACCTGCATGTTGTTCAAGTACAATCATCAGGTTACAAGAGTCTCCTAAACAACAAAACTGGAGCAATCCAGTGACGCAAAACCACGGTTCCCAATCATCGAGAAGTGATCGGACAGCTGGGTTGTCGAAGAAACAGGCGCACAAAAAACAGGCAGCCGTCTTCAACGCAGGATGAGATGGGCGCTTTTATTTTTACGAACAATTGGTTCCCGGGCAACTAACCAAGGGAACCGGCAGAGAATTGAAGTCATCGGATTGCAACTTATCAACCAAACGGAGGTAACAATGAAAAGTATCAAACTGGCATTACTGGCAATCGTACTGGTCGGATTGTTCGGCGTCGGCAATGTCTTTGCGGCGGCCACGGCAACCATCGACGTATCGGCAACCGTGCTGGGTACATGTAGTTTTGACACCACAAGTTACACGATGGCTTTTGGAGACATTGACCCAGCGTCTTCAGGTGATGTGACGCAAACTGTCGATCTTATATTTACCTGCTCCAACGGCACGACGTATACGCTGGACGATATCAGTGGCCCTCAGTCAATGACTGGTACTGTTCCTCCTGGTAGTTTGGCATATTCGATCGACGGTTATACCCTCAGTGCGCTTGGTACTGGTAGTAGTCAAACCCTAACGATTACAGGACGTATTGCAGATACCGATTATCAAGTTGCTGCGGCGGATGTATATACTGATACGCTCACTATCGACATCAACCCCTGATATTTTTAAAAAAGATGGAACGGGAGGAGCGGCTAAGGCTTCTCCCGTATCCGTTTTCAGCAAAGGCAACATGAGAACTTCAGCCAAACCAATCCTACTGTTGCTGCTTTTGCTTTCGATAGCGCAGGGCGCTGCCTTTGCCGCTACAACAACGATTAACGTCTCCGCAACCATCCTTTCGAAAAGCAATTGCAAATTCAGCACTAATACGGCCAACCTGGCGTTCGGGAACCTTGACCCCCTCGCAGCTCCTGATGTAACCCGACAAGCGACCCTGACGTTTGTCTGCAACGGCAAAGACGACCCGGCCACCTACCTCATAACCGACGATGACGGCCAGCACGAAACCGGTCTGAACCGCAACCGGATGCAACACGGCGTGGTCCCGTCGGCCTATCTTCTCTACAGTTTTGCCCTGAATCCCGCCTCCGGAACGGTTCCCAAGGGGATGACACAGACTCTGACGGTCACGGGAACCCTACTCGGCAACGATTATCGCGTGGCAATTGAGGGGACCTATACCGACGTCGTGACCCTGACCATTAATCCCTGATCCTTTCTGATTACGACAACATGCAAAGCACACTGGGTCCGTTTCCAATGGTACTCCTTTGGTTGTTGAAAAAACTTAGTTAATCAGTTATTTTACCGCAATGTATTTATCCCCGATAAAGTCAAACTCCTACCTGCTCATATACACCCTATTAGCTCTGTTGCTAATGGGAGCTGTTCTTCCGCGGCCAGTCTACAGTGGCTCCTGGCGTGTCATCCCGATCCGCATCGATATGGACCAGCGCTCCCGCAGTGGCGTTGTGACGATTGTCAACGACAGCGAGGAGGCTATCAGGTTTAGTGTGGAGGCCCGTGAATGGACTCAGGACCAAGCAGGGAAAGATCTTTATCTCGAAACCTCGGATATCCTTTTTTTCCCCAAGGAATTGATTATTGATCCGAACAGCGAACGCATCATTCGTACCGGCATCAAGGTCCCGGCTACTGTCAAGGAGAAAACCTACCGCTTGTTCATCAAGCAGGAGACTGCTCCGCGTGAAACTCCCGGTACGTCAGTAGCCATCGCTATCAGGTTCGGCGTGCCAATCTTTGCCAAGCCGTTGAATGAGCAAGTCAGTGGTGAGATTGTTCACCTGGAGGTCAAGGACAGCAAGGTCAATGTCGCCGTGAAAAACAGCGGCAATACTCATTTCCGCATCCAGGCCTTGAAAATCCTCGGGAAGGATGTCAGCGGTGCCTCCATTTTGTCGCAGGAATTGAATGGGGGGTATCTTCTGAACGGCAGCGAGAAGGAGTTTACCTTTGCCATCCTTGGTGATATCTGCACTCAATTGAATGTTATGGACATAGAAGTCGTCACCGACCGTATGCAGATCAACGGAAAAGCCGATGTGGACAAGGCTATGTGCCTCACCCCGTAAACCTGTGCAGCGCTCCCCCAAGCCCGGGCTAGTTTTGCCTGTTTCATTTAAATCGGCTATTTTCTTATTGTTGCTCTGTTTTTGTCTTGTTTGCCCCTCCATCGTGCGCGCAGCAGAAACTATTGTTTCCGCCGTCACTCTAAACCAGCAACCTAAAGGCGATTTCTTCGTCATCCTGCTTGATGATGGCGACTTCCTGGTCCGAAGCAGCGATCTTGGTGCGATGGGTCTGGTCCGCATTCCCGGGAGTACGACGATTGTGGACGGCGAGTCTTACGTTGCGCTGCGTTCGGCGGAAGGTCTGAAATTTTATTTTGACGAGAAGAGCCTGACCCTCCAGATCTCTGCCGCCCCGGCACTCTTCGGGACAACCAGCCTCGACCTGTCGCCGACCGACCGCAAGGGCGTCTATTACCCCAGGGACAACAGCTTCTTTCTGAATTACGGTGTGGAGTACGTCACCTCCGGCGACAACTTCCAGGATGACAGCTATAACCTGACCAACGAACTGGGCATCCGCCTGAATGATGTGCTCTTATTGAGTGATTCCTCTTACAGCAAAGACGATTTCGACTCGAACTTCGTACGCCTCAATACCCGGCTGATTCATGACGACCGAGAGACTTTGCAGCGTTATGTTGCCGGGGATTTTTTTGCGTCGAGCGGAACCCTTGGCAGCCAGGTCAACCTGGGCGGCCTCAGTCTCAGCAAGGTCTATGATATCAACCCCTACCTGATCTATTACCCCATGTTCGGTTTCAACGGCCAACTGGCACTGCCCTCGGAGGTGGACATCTACCTCGGCGGGACAAAGCTGCGTTCCGAGCGCTTTGCCCCGGGCGAGTTCAGTATCGAAAATCTGTACGGCTTTTATGGAGAAGAGACGGTCGAGGTCGTGATCCGCGACGCCTTCGGGCGGGAGCGCAGGGTCAGGCAGCCTTTTTATTTCACGGACCTGCTGTTACGCAAGGGGCTGCACGAATACAGTTACAATCTCGGCTGGATCCGTGACGATTTCGGCCAGAAAAGCAACAGTTACTCGGATCTGGCGGCAAGCGCCTTTCATCGCTACGGGTTGACCGATTCGCTGAATCTTGGTGTGCGCGGCGAGGGGAAGCAAAACCTGGTCAACCTCGGCGTCGAATCTATCTTCAATGTGGGCCACTACGGGATCCTTCGCCTGGAGTCGTCGATCAGCCGGTATCGTGGTTCCGGCGGTGCCGCCGGCCTGGTTAAATATGATTATCAGAGCCGCAGGTTTCACATGCAGCTGGGCCTGCAAAGTTTTTCGAAGGACTACCGGACGCTGCGTGATTCGTCAACCGATGACCCGAAGATCGGCAAGCTTGCCATCCAGGCCGGGATTGGCTATGCAACCCCGCTGTGGGGGTCCCTCAACCTTGACTACGCCCGCACTGATTACTACAATCAGCAGGACCGCGAGGTCATCAGCGCGACCTGGTCCAAAAGGATCTGGAAGCGGACCTATCTCAACACGACAGTCAGGCGGGTTTGGGATGAACAAACTTCCGATGAGGCCTTTGTCAACTTTACCTACTACTTCAGCCAGGATTATTCCCTGGCGACCAGTTACCGGCATACCAGGGGCGAAGACGTCGTGGCTGTCGATATCCGGAAGGTCTTGCCGGTCGGCGAAGGGACGGGTTGGGAACTGCACGCTGAACACGATAACAGCAAGAACTCCGATACGGGTCTGC
>JAOUDB010000279.1 GCA_029859485.1 Desulfuromonadales bacterium
GGATTTAGTTACCCTGAGAGAAGGTTTAGGACTCAAGTGAAGAGGAGACGATAGTTGCTTACTGACTGGCATCACTCACACCTTTAGATATTCGTGTTGAGAACCATCAGTGAATCAGTGTTTTCATATAGTTAAACCCTGATTTAACATGTCGACCATCACAGAAAACTGACACAGTGTCAGATTTAACTAATATCATGTGATTTCTATATTTCAAGACGGTATGTCTTCAAAACTAAAAAAAGGCCCTCCAATTGGAGGGCCTTCGTATAAGCTTTTTATTCAGAATATATTATTGCTTGCAAAAACTTCCCATTTATTCAGCTTATTCCCATTTATTCCGTGTTTCTACAAAAATAAACTCTTTTACCAGCTACGTACCTTACCAGAGTCAATATGGACAAAATCTGATTTCGCGTAATACCCTACCCCGCCCATTCTAAGTTCGAGAGCTGCCTTACGAACGGCTTTGAGTGGAACTCCGGGCAGACGTAAATCAATCGCTTTGCCCTGCATATGATAGCTGTTCTTGGCGACGCCGCGCGATTGTTTGTTAAGGGCTTTGTTGGTTTGCGGTGAACGGTAACCGGAGATAATCTCAAAAGGCCGCTTTGCCTCTACTTTTCGAGAGATCGCGGCCATCAGGTCGAGAGTCATCGGGTCAATCGGATGGACTTCGTTAGTGCGATGATCACGCAGAACATGATTCAGGTGTTCAAGTGCATCGAGGACGTAGTTGCCCTGTTCCCAATAGACAACCTCTTTCAAGCGTTCGCCCGTATGTGTATTAAGTAGGCTCAGACTTCGTTCTTGTACGCCAGTTAAAGAAAACTTTGCTAAAGCCTGCATAGGGAATAAACAAAAGAGGGAACCTAAAACACCTGCTTTGAGAATCTGGCGGCGATTCAGGTCTGGTAACTTTTCAATAAGTTGTTCGTCTTGCTGCATGATACGCGTCAACCTTGAAGTTAAAGATGTACAGATACGTTGGTTTCGTATTCATACATAGCAAGGGCTGTTCCAAACACTCGATTAAAATTAATCCAGCAGAATCTTTAGACGAGGAAACCCATAATAAACCAACAAGTACGGCAGCTTATGTAAACGAAATGGCCTGCAAATAAAACATCAACAGGCATGGGAGGTGTGGAGGCTTCGTTAAAACACACTGCCGGGCAACACAAATGTGTCACCCGGCAGTGTCATATCACAGACTTGTCCAGGGGCGCAAGTTATTGTTTGCTAACGATAAAGTCTCAATCAGGAGAGTTCAAAGGCAATTTTCAAGACAACCTGATACTCAGAAACCTTGCCGCCGTCATCGATGTGACCACGAACTTCCTGAACTTCAAACCAGGAGAGTTTTTCCAAAGATTCCTTGGCACGGTCCACGGCCCCCTGAATTGCGCCTTCAACGCTTTCACTCGAGGTACCGATGATTTCCACTTTTTTATAAATTCGCGATTCGCCGTAAGTCATAAAAAGCCTCCGTTGAGTGCTAACAATAATGCAACTTTATCGTTACAGAATTAATATTAACAGAGAGTATGAGAAAGGCGAGCTACAGGGTTTGGATGAAACAGAGATAGCGCATTTGCACTTTTGAAAAAGGCTTATTACTCTCCCCTACTCTTTACGGCCGTACTTTTCACGATGGACCTGATCAAAAGGGAGTGATTCTACTGGATGACCAGGTTTCTCTTCGGCTGAATAGCCTATGCCGACTATACATTCAACAGCGTGGGACGCAGGGAGTTCCAACAGCTCTTTGATGTAGTCTTCAGCGCTGCATTGCTCATTATGGGGGCGTAAACGGATTTGAGCCCAGCAACTGCCGAGGCCAAGATCTTCGGCGGCCATTTGCACCATCATGGCAGCGATGGAGCAGTCTTCTGTCCAGACGTCACTTTTCATCGTGTCAGCGGCAAAAACAATAGCCAAAGTGGCATCTGCAACAAATCCGGAACCATGAGCTTTGGCCTTACCGAGTTGCTCCAGCATCTCTGGATCGGTAACGACGATAAATTCCCAGGGGTTGTTGCCTCGTGACGTCGGTGTGCGCACAGCGGCTTCGATGAGCGCATCAATCTTTTCAGGCTCTACCGCCTGTTTTGTAAACTGGCGAATACTGCGACGTTTTCTTAGTAAATCAAGAATAGCGGTTCTCATAATCAGTTCTTCTCCAGATAGGCTTTGACAATATCTACCGAAGCCATGTCGATTGAATGGAACTCGATACCAAAGCCTTGCGCCAGGCCCATGTTCTGTCGGGGAAAACCCTGGTTCACCCAGGCAATCCGCCCTGAGACTTCAATCTTTTTGGAGCTTATCGTTGGCAGCAAAAAGGAGGCTTTAACGCTTTTGTTTGGAGGGATTTCGTCGCGAAACTCCACATAGAGACCGTGCAGACTGATATCGACACCGCGCGCCTGATAGGCCGCACCGTTGACCTCAAAATCAACCGTCATCTGGCAAGGGGTGCGACGTTCACGACGTTCGATGTTGAAGAGGTGACGATGACCAAGGTTAAGAAATTCTTCACGTCCAAAGGGCTTGGCCAGGTAACCATCACAACCGGAGGCTTCAACGTCCTTTATTGTCGCATCACGATCAGGGGTGAAAACCAACAGGACTGGGATCTTCTTCAGCTGCGGATGAGCTTTAAATTTCCTACAAACTTCAATGCCGCTCATTCCAGGCATACCGACGTCCATATAAATAAGGTCAGGCCACTCACGCATAGCGACATTCATCGCTTCTTCGCCATCTGAGGCCGTAAGGACAGTCGCCGGTGTACGCTCGAAATAGTCGCACATCACATCTCGAAAAAAATCGACATCATCAACCAGAAGAATCTTCAGGTTGTTCTGGGTCATCTTAACTACCTCCAGGTAGAAATATGCAAATGCACAAAATCAAAAGGAGCAACAAAAAAAAATTTACTCTTCGAGGAGAAGCTTTAACTTGGCAATTTTATTTTCAACCGCTGCATGTAAATCATCTTCGCCGAACATATAGGTCAACTGACCAACCATGAGGAACACATCAGCGAGTTCATCAACGACTACATTCTTCTCCACCTTGCCCCGGGCAAAATGCTGTAGAGTGGCAATCAGTTCAGCGCACTCTTCGATCATCTGATCGTATTGGGCTTCTTCCCCCCACTTGTCGATCGTTTTCATATAGATATCGCGATAGCGCATCATAAGCCTAGGGGCCTTCCGGAGCAGTGATCCGAGAACTGTAAGTAATCCTTCGCCTTGATTAACAATGCATTTTTTGCACTGTCTTTAAGACACAATTTGTTTGATCAGTGATAGAGATTAACAGGAAAGTCCGTAGAAAAGAAATCCAAAAAGCACTCCATTACGAGGCCGCAATCAAATAGTTATCAAGAGTGGTGCAATGCAATAGGAACGATCCAAAAAGCCTCACAATGCAGTATCAAAAGGTACTATTAAGGAACTGTTTATTCGTCACTTTCAGGCATTGCCTCACATGCCTCCATTGTCTCCAGACAGACCCCTTTAATCATGTCATAAGAAAGACAAAACCCCTCAACGACTTCTTTCTCTTCTCGTTCGCATTTTGAAGTGTCAATACTGATGAGCTTCATAAAGGCCTCCAGAATATGGTTATGGCTGCAAATCTTTTCTCGCACTTAACTTTAATTAATTAGCAAGCGCTATGCCATTTCCTCAAGAGCAAGGCCATGATAGAATCTTACCAATAATGAACCAAGTGTAATTCAATCTCGACATTTTCAACGAAAGGATGATTCCATGATTAAGTACCTGCTCTTGCTAACCTCGATCGGCCTCTTCAGTTGTGCCTCACAGACACCCTACACCTGGCAGGACAAGCGTGAACCATCCCGGGATGAGTCAAGTATGGATCTCGAAGAATGCCGGGCTTATGCTGCCCGACAGTACAAGCCAGGGATACCAACAGGAGAGCCGTACCTTAGAGACAGTCAGACACAAGATGATTTTATGGCAGAGACCGAGATGGGTATCTGGCGACCTGACCGTAACCCCACGTCTAGGATCAACATCAATTCAGAGCCGATTCTTGATGTCCCCACCGAATACACCGGCTACCCGGGAGAGCTCGACTACCACCCTGAGTACCTGGATGATATTCTGAAAAAGTGCATGTCTGATCGAGGTTGGGAATATCGGCCGAAGGCTGATAAAAGTGATGAGTAAGCAGCTATCAGTGATTGGAGATGAAGCAAAGAACACTAAAAAGAAGAACTCCGAATAAAAAACACAAAAAAACCCACACCAGTAAATGCAGGTCAACGAGCAGAGATAAGGAACGAATAAAGCAGAGCCCTAGTGAGTAGTCATCCTGCGGTCAGGCCCACTGAAAGGCCCGTTAACAGGCGCCATTTTCTTGGTTCTAACCGGATCAACTCCAACGGTGGCCCAACCTTCTGACCTCTTGAACTTATGCACACGTTGGCTCTCCAGAAGAACGTTAAGCACACGGGGAGTGAAATGGTGGTATGT
>JAOUDB010000280.1 GCA_029859485.1 Desulfuromonadales bacterium
TACTCGCAATAGAGCGTAACTCGACCTTGAACCAGATATGCAACGAGACCAATGAAATAAACGATTTATAAAAATACTACACTGCCAATAACACCCTGTTGCTAAATCTTCAAGTGATTCAACACGGTGAACAATAAAAAGCCTTCGAGTCGTTTACGGTTCGGAGGTTTTTTTTGTAAAGAGTTGTCGTCTGCGGACTGGAGACAAAAAGAAAGATCGTCCTCGGGAAGGTAGCTCTCGGGTAAATACTTGTCGGGATAACTGGATTCTTAAATGTCACGATTTATGAGAAGAAAAACGGCTTCTTATTGATAGGGGTATTCAGTAAGCGCTTTAATACACGAAATTATGGCCACCAGGGTTCGATCCTTGTGTTCGATCCTTGTTGGCCTTTTATTGTTTATCAGCGATAATAGAAAACGTGAAGACTGGATCGAAATTAACTTCAGGTTAGAAATAACAGGATAAATAAGACGGTCTTGTGAGTGGCCGTCTTTTTTGTATCTGACTAGAGCATAGGGCCCCATTTGTCTTGGTGGGTAAGAAAGAGCAGGGTTTTCCTTAGTGGACTAAAACTCAGGGAATGCTATAAAGGCGTAGCAAATGCCAATAAAAAAGGACAGCGGACTGCAACTAAAACTAATGACTGACTCTACAGAAAAACAATGCCCAAAATGTGGCCAACAGTTAAGGTTCCCCAAGAACATCGGCGGGGTGCTAATGGCTTGTCCTTCATGTGGGAATAAGTTTTCCTCTAATTTTAAGCTGGGTGGCACTAAAAAAAGTGAGCGCAGAGGGATATTAAAAATTATTTTCGAGATGCCCTATGAAACCATGATGCGTATCTGGCGATATTTCAAGACATTGCAGCATTGACGGGTATTGTTGCTTGGTAGAGTGCCCTGCTTTTTAATTCCAGCAAACACAGGAACCCTACCGCTATCCCTAAAAATAAGGGTTAGTAGTAATCTCGTAATTTTGTCAATCTGATCACACCAAAACAATGCGAGGGGATAAATAAGAAACCCAGACTCTTGAACCCAACACTCGTTTGGATAAGCTCTTACAGTGTTGTATATGCAGGTTTCTGAGAATGTAGGGGGAATACGAACAATAACCTCAAGCCATCTGCATGACTATGGATGGCTACTTTTTAGGGTGGAAAGTGTAATTGCTGAGCGAGTCGATGGTTAGACACTCTACACGGCAGAAACCGGGATCGCAGTCTCAAACTTGTTCCTCTCCATGGCGAACAGGGTCCGAAATTTCACTACATTCGGGTCATTGTTAAAAAGCCTGTTACAGATGGCTTGGTATTCCTTCATGTCAACCAGGTTGATTATCAAGATCACGTCGGTTTCACCTGTCACACTGTAGGCTTGTGTTATGGCTGACTCTCTCAATGTTTGATCCATAAACATTTGTCTAGCTTCTACCCCGTGTCGCTCAAGCGTTACATCAACGATTGCTGTCAGACCTCGGTTGAGTTTGTCTGGATCAACCAATCCCACGGTTTTTAGTATCACTCCCTCCTTTTTTAATTTCTGAACACGTCGCAGACAGCTTGATGGTGACAGGTTTATTTGACCTGCCAACTCCGCATTGGTCAGATCAGCATTGTTCTGTATTACTTCAATAATCTTGCAGTCAATTGCGTCCATTTGCAATATTCTCCCGAATAAAAGGTTCGTTTAGAATTATACGTCACATTAGCACAACACTTAGTCACATGTTCGATTTAAAATCATCTATCCTGCCATTGTCTTTTAATTTTGGAGGTGGCGCATGAAGAGATTGGCCTGCGAATTAAAAAAAGTGATGGGTGACACCTTCTCTCTGTATGGTGAACTATTGAAGGTCATGATCCCTGTCATGATCCTGGTGAGGCTGGCTGTCGAGTTCGGAGCCATTGAGTTCGTCGGCAAGTTGATTGCCCCGGTCATGGGTTGGGTTGGCCTTCCAGGAGAGATGGGGTTTGTCTGGGTGACCGCAATGATTGTTAATATCTATGCCGGTGCAGCGGCCCTACTTACAATTTTACCGGAGTGTCCACTGACGATTGCGCAGGCCACAATTCTCGGCTCGATGATTTTGATCGCCCATTCACTGCCGATCGAACAACGTATTGCTCAGAAAGCTGGCGCCGGGCTTCTCTTTACCTTGGGGTTAAGGCTGATTGCTGCGATGGTGTACGGGGTGATACTGTCAATTTTCTATTCGGGATTTCCTGAGTTTCAACAACCGGCAGAGGTGGTCTTCCTCGAACTGGCACCTCCTTCACAGGATTGGCTGTCGTGGGCAGTCAGTAGTATTAAATCACTATGGTCGATCTTCTGGATTATCTTCGTTCTGCTCTTCGGTTTGCGCCTGCTGGACATATTGAAAATTACTCCGCTTCTGGCCAAGGCTTTATCACCATTTCTGCGTTTCATGGGGATTGGCGAAAAGGCAACCTCGATGACCGTAACTGGCGCACTGCTAGGGATTTCTTACGGTGGGGCATTAATTATTCAGGAGGCCCGCTCCGGGAATCTTGAGGAGAAGGATATTTTCCTCTCGCTCTCCTTCATGTGTCTCTGTCACGGCTTGATTGAAGATACCCTATTCGTGATGGCCTTCGGTGGGCATTACTCTGGTCTGCTCATTGGTCGCTTTATTTTCTCATTGCTAATGATCATGGCTTTGTCACAAGTCATTAACAAGATGCCGTCTCTGTCATTTCAACGCTACCTATTCAGTAAGACGGACGGCAGTGCAAGTCAAACGGTTGTCGGGTAAGTAAAACGATGAAGAGGGTGTTGAGGCTATGTTATGTTCAAAAGCGCAGTTGTAATCGATTAGAGAGACTTCAATGACAGCATTGCTACTCTACAAAATCTGCATCACCATGCTGGCGGTTCTCGGTCTTTCGTTTGTTGCCGAAAAAATCAGCGCAAGGCTGGCTGGCCTTCTTTCCGGCTATCCAATTGGCACCGCCATAATCCTGCATTTTTACGGCCTAGAATACGGAGCGCAGTTCGCAGCCGACGCGGCTATATTCAACCTCTGTGGACTGCTAGCATCACTGTGCTTTGCATACACCTATTACCGAGTTTCACAGCGAACCGCATCACTTGTCGTGACATCAGCATTGGCTCTTGCTGGGTACCTTCTACCCGCCTTCATGGTCAGCCAGATGAATCCAACCAGGCTGACCGCACTGAGCGTCGCCATAATTGCCACAACTCTGTTCTGCATCCTGTTTCGTGGCAACAAGGTCAAGCAAGTGACCACGTCTAGAGGCTGGTCAACCCGTATGGTTGCAGGCCGATTGATTTTCACGGCGGCACTCGTTCTTATGGTAACTGAGTTCGCCGATACCGTAGGTCCGGGTTGGGCAGGTCTCTTCTCGGCTTTCCCTGTGGCTCTTTACCCGTTGGTTTTTTTGCTGCACCGGGAGTACGGACCTGAGACAGCGCGGACTATACTCGAGAACTTCCCGTACGGTCTCTGGTCAGTCATCGCCTACTCTCTGACGGTCTCTCTGCTTTACCCTATATACGGTGTGATCTGGGGAACGCTGCTTGGTTTCGGCGTTGCGACTGCCGTATTGGCTATCATGGGGATAAGACCTCTGCTTGCCTACTGGAAGAGTTCTGGGCAAAATGCAATGTGAAGTTTCTCGTTTACCACGACTTCCGAGAAGAAAACCGGCTTATTATTGAGCCTTTTGCAAAAGGCTCTATTGATAGAGGTAATTTAGTAAGCTCATTAATCCACAAAATGATGGCCACCAGGGTTTGCCTCTTGGTGGCCATTTCTTGTTTATCAAGGTCAATAAGACTTTTGCATTTCTGCCAATTTAAAAACCTTGATAAAAAGTAAGGTTTTGTAAGAACTCTGCCCCTTCAAACTTCAGCTACTCCCTGCACCTAAAAACTCATTTTTAAAACTCAAG
This sequence comes from Desulfuromonadales bacterium, assembly GCA_029859485.1. Taxonomy (GTDB): domain Bacteria; phylum Desulfobacterota; class Desulfuromonadia; order Desulfuromonadales; family BM103; genus M0040. The sequence continues at coordinate 3,938 of JAOUDB010000280.1, forward strand.
GTTTGTAGAAATTGCAAGTTTTCTTCCGATTTTAACAGGCAAAATTCTCTTGCAACTCTTGAAACACCCTCAATATTGACAGATTGCTGTAATTCCAGTATGTTAGCAAGTCTTCCAGTTGCTTGGCTCATGAGAACTTAGAGGGGATTATGACTGATTATTACAAGCAATCTGCGCAACTGCGAGCGGTTTTTTGTAATTTTGTGAGCATAGTGATGCAATAAAAGGTAAAAGCTGACATGCCAGACCAAACTAAAGAAATTGTCTGCAACATAGCGTTGTTCCCTGAAGAAAATCCATCTCCGGTATTGCGTGTTGACGAAGGTGGCATTCTTTTATATGCCAATAGTGCTTCGACAGAGCTACTGACTCAATGGCATTGTGTCGTCGGTGGGTCAGTACCTGGTTTTGTTCTCAAAAAACTGTCTATGAGTCTTGAAAGTGGTCTTAATCAGGAGCTTGAGGCTCGCTGTGGAGACCGGGAACTCTCTTTTATAATGGTTCCTATCATTGAGCGTAGTTATGTCAATTTCTACGGGCGCGATTCGACGAAACGTAAG
>JAOUDB010000281.1 GCA_029859485.1 Desulfuromonadales bacterium
CAGACTGAAGAGTGAAGCGTAAATCATCAGAAACGATAACGCCCTCAAAGTCATCAAAGCTATAACCGCAACTCAACAGATTCTTGCGCATCAACTCCTTGGAACTACAGCCATCACGGCGCGCAAACAGTCTCAAGCCATTCAGGTCTTCCAGCTTGACAGTGCCATCCACATCAGGCAGCGCCATCGATGAGGCGGCAACCACCAACATCTCGTCATCGGGCATGGAATAGCGATCAAAACCATTAAAATCAAGGTCCAACCGATGCTCGATTACCGCCAGGTCAAACTCCTCGTGACGTAACCCGGACAAAGCCTCTTCCGGCTGCATGAAGATAAACTTGAGATCATTCATATCGGAATGCACACGCAGGAAGTCGTTCAGAACCTGTGGGAGATAAGCCATACCGAAGGTAGGTGTGCAACAAATGGAGAGACGTTTTCTAGAATTGGACGTCTGCAGACAGGACAGCAGCTCCCTCTCCTTATCGAGGATGTCTTGAGCCTTGGAAAAAACAACTTTACCCGCAGAGGTTAAAGCAAGCCTCTGACCGGAACGGTCGAGTAATTGTTGACCGAAATGGTCTTCCAGAAACTTAATTCTCTGCGACACAGCAGATTGGGTAATATGCAGTATTTCCGCAGCCTTGGAGAAGGTCCCTGCCTCAACAGAAGCAACCAGAGTATTCAGGTATCGCGTTTCCATCTATAAATCCATATATCACATTAGAGACTATAAATATTGCTTATGAAAGCCATTAGAATGATTCGTTTTACCCTACCATCAAAGGGCCATATCATACAATAGATTCCAGTTGTCAAATAAGCGGTTTCACTCCGTTCCGGTCGAAGGGTTTAGAAAGGAGGTTTTCATAATTTGTATCGACCGGAGATCGTTACATTCATTTAATTGAGGTACCCAGTTTGAAAAGGAGAAATCATGCATAGGAAGGTATCACTATCCAGGACGTCCTGGCTGGTCAAACTCCTTCCCCTGTTACTGTTCCTGGGGGCATGCGCCACCGGAGCAATCAGGGAGAAGCAGTTAACACTGCCAGTTATTGACGGCGCAACTTCCGTAGGCCAAGAGGCCTGCGCGGAGTGTCATGAAGGTATGAGCGCAGGTGTTCACTCGCGCTTGGCCGGATTCGAGTATATGGGCGGCACCGAAGGGTGCGAAGCTTGCCATGGCGGCGGCAGCCTGCATGTCAACTCGGACGGCGATCAGATTCTCAAGTTTGGCGAACTGCTGCCGGAAGAATCTGCAGCGATTTGCGCCAAGTGTCACGCTGACGGCAAGTTGATAGACTGGACACACAGCGAGCACGCCCTTACCGATGTGGGCTGCACCGATTGCCACTCTGTTCATGCCGGCGGCAAAACAGCTCTCAAGCAGCAGGATCCAGAGCTCTGCTATTCCTGCCATCAGGAGCAACAGGCAAAAGCCAACTTCCCCTCCCATCATCCGATCAAGGAAGGCAAAATGAATTGCGGCGATTGTCACAATCCTCATGGCGAGTTGAATACCGTCGAACGCACCAACGACCTCTGCCTTGATTGTCACAGCCGTTACCAGGGTCCATTCGTTTTTGGTCATGCTCCTGTAGAAGACGACTGCACCATCTGTCATGACCCACATGGTTCAGTGGCCAACAACATGCTGGTACAAAATGAGCCCTTCCTCTGCCTGCAGTGCCATGAAGGTCATTTTCACATCCTGCGCAAGGGCTTCGACCCGGCGAGTGGCAACTACACAACCCCGGGCGCGAACCCCACCCCCAACATGCCTGGTGGCGTCCCGGCCGGAGCAACCGTCCCGGCTAAAGTTGACGCAGCCAACCCGCATGGTGTCGAAGGATGGCAGATGTCATTCGGCACAAAGTGCACCACATGTCACGCTGTTGTACATGGCAGCGACTTACCATCACAACCACTTACCGGTGGCGGTCTGACCCGCTAACTTAGGAGGCAATAAAATGAAGCACTTAGTAAAGCTGCTTGCGCTATTGTCCATCCTGGTCCTGGCGGCGACCTCCACGCTGGCAATTGCGGAAGAAGAATCCGCACATCTCAGCGGCAAAATGGAAGTCGGCGTTTCAGGAGTGGATACCAAGGACAATCCTGCACGCGTCAATGAGTACGCAAAATATCGTTCAAAAGATGGAGTCAACCTGGCTCCAAGCCTTGACCTGGAGTATTCGAGCAAGAAGCTCGAACTCGGGTTCGAGGGCTCCTCAATGGGTCCTCGAGACCAGAAGTATGACTTCGGGCTTGATTACAGTCGTATCTTCAAGCTCGACGTCGAATACCAGGTGTTCGAGCACTGGAAAGACCATGACAATCTCGGTCACATCGGTGCGACCATGAGGGGTGATATCGCCGGAGAACAACCTCGTGTAACATCCGACGCTACCGTCGGACAGATTGGCGTTGACACCATCCCTGAAGCTAATGAGCGCTACTACCAGGAACTCGACAACAATTACATTATCACCCATCGCGAGATGGAAAACGATGCTGAACTAAGACTGCCCACACTGCCGAACGTAACCTTCCATGCTGGCTACCGCATTGAGGAGCGTGAAGGCCTAGAGCAGGCCAGAACCTCAAGTAAGTGCAATCAGTGTCACATCCAGGCCAACGGTAAAGACATCGACGAGAAAACGGAAGACCTGACCTTTGGCGCCACTGGTAAATTCGGATTAGTCACGATCGACTATGAGTATCTCACACGTGACTTTAACGCAGATGGCAACTCACCTTCTTACAACTACGTAGGCTCCGGGGCTACTCACGGTGGAATACTGGACACCGCCACTCTCCTCTATTATGGAGAAGAGCTAACTTACGGCCAGACACCTGACTCCGAGAAGGACAGTCACTCCGTAAAGGCACGTCTCGACATAGCTCGTGGTTCCTCTGTAACTGCATCGTATGTCAAGGCCGACATTGAATCGAACAAGGATACGGACCCCTCCTATACACTCAACAAGAGTACTTTGAAGAGTGAATTTGAGTCCTTCTTCCTGAAAGGTTCAACGCGTATCGGTGGGCTGCGTCTCTCCCTGCGTGGCGGCACCTACGAGATTGATGGGCCGACATATACGGCCAACTTCCCCGACCTGGTTGGGGCGAACATTGATCCTGCCGTACGCGACACCGCAACAGGCAATGTCGAGTACGAATCTGCTGAATCCCGCGAGGTTACCGAGTTGGGTATCGACGGTGTCTACCGTCTGGCCACCGCCACAACCTTGCGTCTTGGTTACGAGTACGAAGAGATCGACCGGGACGAAGACGAGTTAGGCGACACGGAGACCAACACCTTCAAGGTCGCTGTGAACACCCGTCTGAACAAGCAACTGTCCGGACGCATCAGCTACAAGTACCAGGATATCGACGACCCCTTAGCAGGCCCTAAAACCGGCATCCTGCAAACAGCTGCATACCAGGACCCGAATTTTCCGGGAATGGCCTACGACAACACAGCCAACTACCTCGGCGACCCTGGCAACGGCCCCGCTGTGTACTACTGGAATACGGCCTACCCGAACAGGATGCTCGACACCTCCATGTCACCGGAGGAGGTTAATGAAGTCAAACTTTCTACGACCTGGGCCCCGGCGGCCAACGTGGCAGCAACATTTTTTGCCCGGGTTCGAAAGGAGGAGAACGACTCTGTCAATTATGAGCAGAAAACCTACATCCCTGGTGCTTCAATCTACTACGCACCAAACGACAAGTTGAACCTTACCATGGCGTACACCTTCAACAAGATGGAAACGGAGAATCAGATGTGCGTCGGCTGGTACCATGGCTGAGCGAACTCCATCTCATCGACCCAGTTTGGGTCGTACTGCGACACAGCCGAATATGACTCTGACGTTCACACTTTAGCCCTGAATGCTGACTATCAGGCCACCGAAAAACTGAGCCTCAATGCTGGCTTTATCTACAACAACGCCGAAGACAGCTGGAAATGGGAGTTTGGCGATCGCCCGCAACTAGTGTTTGGTGGCTCACCAAAGCCCAGCTACGACAACACCGATGGCTACAACAACCTGATTGACAGCTACTCCGATCTTTCTTATGAGCAGTACTCGACAACGGTTGGCGGAACCTACCAATTCACGGATGCTCTGTATACGACGGCATCTTTCACGTACGACGTCTTCGAATCTGATGAAGAGTATGTTTATGGTGATGAGGATGGTAAGGCCTACTACAGCTACGTTGGTGTTGGTTACCGTTTCTAAACCACAAAGCTAAAATAGTTTTACTTCTTGTAATGCCCGGCTGGTTCTCCAGCCGGGCATTTTTATTGCTGGCCACAACCCAACAAAAGGCAAGGTGTTTTACGGAGCTTCAGGACTTACCTTTGCTTCTTTCCTGGCTTTTCTTAGCGTCTGGTTGCTCTTTTGATTTTAGCTTTTACTGTTTTGCTGAGAAAAGACGTATTCCCTTTGTTTGGGTTTTCGCTCCGAA
>JAOUDB010000282.1 GCA_029859485.1 Desulfuromonadales bacterium
TGAGAGTAAGCAACTCATCAAGATTCAGTTCCCTGGATAAATTGACCCGGGTTGCAGAGAGCTCACTTAAGAATTTTATCTGACCTTCATTGTGCGTTGTCAGTTGGGTCGAGGCGTGGACTTTAAGACTTTTAAAGTAGGTTGATAACAGATAGAGCAAGCCCAGGTCCTGAACAATCACGCCATCGATTTTAGTATTTACAAGTTTGTTCAGCAGGTTGATTAAAGCTCGAATTTCACTTTCAACGATCACAATGTTGATCGTTATAAAGATTTGGCAGCTGTTCCTGTGGGCAAGAAAGACAATACCGGCTAAGTCATCAAGTTCGATATTGGTTGCCCGCATCCTGGCGTTAAAAGTATTCAGCCCGAAGTATATCGCATCGGCACCGGCAACAATGGCAGCCTTTACAGATTCGATATCCCCGCCTGGCGCGAGCAGCTCAATTTTTCTTTTCATAGGTTGATCGTAACTTAAGTAGAGCAAAGACGTGCAAAAACACACTCAAAAACAGGGGAGGCTCAAAAGGGACACTCTATTTTGAGCCTCCCCTGCTCCAATAATCCTGCCAGAGTTGGCTGGCCGCATCCCGACTAAACGCTTCCGGTTCTCGGCAGAGGCAGCCTTGTTCTTGCTCTAGGGTCTCTTTGTTTGGAATCAGCGCCAGACATTGGCAAGGCCGTTCAGCAACCGGGAAACGACAACCGTCAACCTTGAGAAACGAGCATCCAGAGGCCAATGACCGGGGAGCAGGAATCGGCACACCAGACTTCTCCCATAGCACCAGTCCCAATCCGGGTAAACGTTCGCGAAGTTGTTCAAGCGTCAAATATTGGCCTGAGAAAAATATCGCAAAAAAACGTTCAGGATCGACCCAGACGCCAGGGCTTCCTTTACAGCAACGCCCGCCACATGCCCGGCAGAGAGGCAAATCCAGAGAGTCTCTTGTTTCTAACATCATCGGCGAAATTCTTGGTCAAAAGTCAGCGGATTTTCACATCCATAAAACAGGGCACTCACAAGGGACACTCTATTTTGAGTGCCCCCGATTTTCGATTCTAAACAAACTAGCGAACCTGAACCTGCGACTTGTAGTCCTTTGGCGTCTGCTGAATGGCAGCCCCTTGTTGCTGAAATTTATCAAGGGGAATCTGCATCGCCAACATGCCAAAAGAGGTCACCGCCAGCAGGGCCAGAAAAGCCAGACCCATGCCGATCCGTTTCCCCGGGGTCACCGCATAGTAGCGAGCCTTCTCAACGGCTGAACGTTTGCTCGAGCCATAGATTTGCAGACTGCCCATGATGATAATCAAGGCGATAATCGGTGACCAGGTCAGATAAAAGAGCCCGACCGCTCCGATCAGGCCGAGAATCCATAATTTAGGGCTGATAACCCCGATAATCCGGCCACCATCGAGGGGGGAGATTGGCAACAGGTTGAAGAGGTTAAGTAAGAAGCCGGTTGTCGCCAGGGCATACCAGAAGGGGTTGCCGGTTAGCATGCCGACTCCGGCACAGCCGATTGCGCCCAGAGTGCCCAGGAAAGGGCCGCCAAAGGCCATCAGCGCTTCGGCAAAAGCATCTTTTGGCATCTGCTTCATACCAATAAATGCGCCCATAAAGGGGATAAACATAGGCGCCGTCGCCTTGATGCCCATCATCCTCAGGGCCACCACATGCCCCATTTCATGAATAAACAGCAACGCGACGAAGCCGACCGCGAAGGGCCAACCCCAGAACATAGCGTAGGCCCAGATGCTGACCAGCATGGTGATGAAGGTTTTGAACTTGCCGACCTGCAGGATCACCGCGAGGTATTTAAGTTTGCCGAAAACAAAAAAGAGCAGCAGGCCGATTGGCCCGAACTTGCTCAGGAAACCCTTTTTAGCCGGTGGTGGTGCAATCGGCTCAAAGGTAAATTGAACATCCTCTTTAGACTCTGACTGTGGATCACTCATTTACATATCCATATTTAATAAAGCGGGGAACTCAAAAGGGACACTCTACTTTGAGTGTCCCAGGTTCCAATGTCCAGGCCTCCAAGCGACGTGCCTTTCGAGGGCGGCCTTTAAAATTCAATCCGTCTCACACCCAGACTTCACCCGACCAACTTGCCCATCTTCAAGCCGAACCTTGATGCCGTGAGAATGAAACGGGCTCTTGGTCAAAAGATCTTTCACCACCCCCTGGGTCAGCTTACCGCTACGTTGATCTTTTTTCAGAACAATCATAACCGCCATCCCCGGCGTGATCTCTTCGCGATGTTGTCCATTCATAGATTACTTATTTGCAGCTTTTTTCTCTTGTTTTGCAGCCTTTTTTTCTTTCGGAGTTTTAGCCGAAGCTTTCTTTACCGCTTTCTTGCTGTCTTGACCCTTGCCCATGGCTTTTGCTCCTTATTGTTTAAGATCATGATGTGCATTCACTTTCTAGCATCATACACTACAATCTGGAACGGGGAGTGGTTATTATAAATCTTCATTGCAACTGTTCCCTCCACCCATACTTCCCCAATGGCATACACTAGAATCGGTCTTCATGTATTTCAACGACACAATGCTTAGGTGTCACCAAATTCATGGTCACTTTAGGCATCAACCCAGTAATTTTCACAAACAGACACAATAGCACTATCCTTAAGACGATCAGTTCTTCTATGGTGTCATAATCACCCTAAAAAAAGGAAAGGCGGTCATCAGTTGGTTCAACTACAGAAAATAAAGAAACCGAACAAGCTCAGGAAATCAGGAGGGATGACCATTCTCCACGAAGATAAGGATCTGCTCGTGGTCGAGAAACCTTCAGGACTGCTGACCGTCGGCACGGCACGGGACAAGGCGCGCACGGCCCACTACCTGCTTAATGATTATGTTCGCAAAGGCGACCCGAAGTCGCGCAACCGGGTGTACGTGGTTCATCGCCTCGACCAGGATACCTCCGGGATTCTACTATTTGCCAAAAATGAAAAGGCCAAGCAGTTCCTTCAGGAACACTGGGATGAAACCGATAAATACTACCTGGCCATCATTCACGGCCGATTGACGCCTCCTGAGGGCAAAATCTCCACATATCTCGCCGAAAACAAAGCTCACAACGTCTACTCAACCGGTGACGCCACCAAGGGCAAGCTCTCTCATACGGAGTACCGGGTTCTGCAGGAGGCCAGGCAAAACTGCCTGGTGGAAGTTCATCTACTCACAGGCCGCAAACACCAGATCCGTGTGCATTTCGCAGAGCAGGGGCAACCTGTTTTGGGAGACCGGAAGTACGGCCCCACCGCTCCGTCGGCGAAACGACTCGCGCTGCATGCCTGCACAATCAGCTTCCTTCACCCTTTTAATGGCAGGCGGATGAAATTTGACACCGGGGTGCCGGAGGATTTTGCCAGGATGTTGGGTTAAGGGTTTTCGTATTCATTGGCCAAGGCAAGCCGGCACTTGTTACGAACAAAACTACAGATTTACGGACTTATAACACAAACAATAGGTTGTAAGTATTTAACGCAAAGGCGCGAAGGGGATTAAGGTGTGGGGTCAATCTTAAAACTATCTGAATGCTGATTTTCATGGTGAATTCTGATCAAGCCAAAGGAGAAATTCTCTTCTCTAGGTGCTGAACTCCAAACAGCGGCTATACTTAGCCAAACGATCCTATTATCTGAGGAGTACATTTCTGTAAGGAGGACGATTCATGGACACCTTTGACGCCATTTACCAACGTCGCGCGATCAAGCATTTTGACCCTGAGCATCAATTGACCAATGAAGAAGAAAGCAAAATTCTTGAGGCGGCCATTCAGGCCCCCACCAGCTTCAACATTCAACATTGGCGGTTTGTGATTGTTCGCGATCCCGCCTTGCGACAGAGAATTCGCACTGAGTTTGGTAATGACCAAGCTCAGATGACCGATGCCTCCCTTCTTATCGTTATGACTGCAGACACCATGGCCTGGGCTAAAGAGCCAGGTCGTTACTGGCAGAACGCGCCACAAGAGGTATGCGACCTGCTGGTGAACTGGATGGGCCCATTTCATGAAGGACGTGAGTGGTTGCAGCGTGATGAAGCACAGAGATCAATCGGCCTGGCGATGCAGACGATCATGCTCTCTGCGAAAGCAATGGGCTACGACTCCTGCCCAATGATCGGCTTTGACATTGATAAGGTCGCAGAATTAATCAACTTGCCAGACGACCATGTTATGGGCCCAATGGTAGCCATTGGCAAAAAAACCAAGGAGTCCTGGCCAAAGCCTGGCCAGTTACCTCTCAACCAGTTAGTTTTTGAAAATTCTTTTTAGTGTCGTGCCAATGATGAAATGACGTAAAGACAACACCGTAGTTTTTTTGTGCCAGCAAGACATGTCTTGAGTCACATAATTGTAACTACGTGGCTTGAGACATAACGAAGCAGGCGCGGAAAAGAACAAGTTGGAGGCGTCAGTTTGTCGTTGACGCGACTCTAGGTTGGCGCTTTTTTAAATACAT
>JAOUDB010000283.1 GCA_029859485.1 Desulfuromonadales bacterium
CTTGCGGGTCTGTACGACCGGTTGAGGGCATTGCTGCCCGCGACAATCAAGTATTTCCATTCTGCCTCCTTGCAAAGCGACATCATAATAGTTGGATTATGTAATATTGACAAGGGCATTTAAGATTTTCTCACGTTAAATAGTTGCATTCTTCCTGTTAGAGTCAAGTCCGCTTGACTCGTCTTGAAGCCGCCTTTAAACTCGCAGACATCTTTTGACAGGGTGATTCATTTTATGAGACGTAGCACGCGTAAAATTCAGGTCGGTTCAGTGGCGGTCGGCGGCGACGCGCCGGTTTCGGTGCAGTCGATGTGCAACACCGATACCCGGGATGTGGTGGCGACCTCTGCGCAGATTGAAGCCCTGGCCGCGGCCGGTTGTGAAATCGTGCGCTGCGCCGTTCCTGACGAAGTTGCTGCAGAAGCGCTTGCTCCAATCTGCAAGCAAAGCTGTATCCCCATGATTGCCGATATCCATTTCGATTATCGGCTGGCGCTGATGTCACTTGAAGCCGGAGTCGATGGGTTGCGTTTGAACCCGGGCAATATCGGCGAACGCTGGAAGGTCGAAGAAGTTGTTAAGGCCTGTGTCGATCGTTCTGTGCCGATTCGTATCGGCGTGAACGCTGGTTCCCTTGAGAAAGAATTGCTCGAGAAGCATGGTCATCCAACCGCCGAAGCGATGGTCGAGAGTGCTCTTGGTCACATTCGTATTCTGGAAGAGCTGAATTACCAGGAGATCAAGGTCAGTCTCAAGTCCTCCGATGTGCGCCGTACGGTTGCTGCCTACCGGATTCTTTCTGAACAGGTCGAATATCCTTTGCATATTGGCGTAACTGAAGCAGGAACCACCTGGAGCGGCACGATCAAGAGCGCTGTCGGGCTTGGGACTCTGCTTTACGATGGTATCGGCGATACTTTACGGGTGTCTCTCACCGGGGAACCGGTTGAAGAGGTGCGGGTCGGCTGGGAGATTCTCAAGAGTCTTGAATTGCGTGAGCGCGGACCGGTCTTCATCAGTTGCCCGACTTGTGGGCGTTGCCAGATTGATCTGATTCAGGTTGCTGAAGAAGTTGAACAACGTCTGCACGACTTACCATGCAAAATCAGTATTGCGGTGATGGGTTGCGTGGTGAATGGCCCTGGCGAGGCACGTGAAGCGGACCTTGGAATTGCCGGCGGCAAAGGGCAGGGGCTGCTCTTCCGGAAAGGTGAGGTGGTTCGCAAGGTGCCGCAGGATGAACTTGCCGATGCGCTGGTTGAGGAGGCTTTGCTCCTGGCTGCACAGCAAGGCCATTAAGCCGTCAACATTCCTTGCAATCGCCCAGAAAATAAGCTAATTTCATAGGCCCTTTTCAGTTCCTGGAGGGGGCCATTATATTATTCAAGAGGATATCAAATGCGTTATTCCCACTATTTTTTGCCGACGTTGAAAGAAACTCCTGGCGACGCCGAAGTCGTCAGTCACCAATTGATGTCCCGTGCGGGCATGATTCGCAAGGTTGCTGCAGGGATCTACGATTACCTGCCGTTGGGCTTAAAGGTGATCCGCAAGGTCGAGAATATCGTCCGCGAAGAGATGAACAAGGCCGGAGCTATCGAAATTTTGATGCCCGCTGTTTGTCCTGCCGATCTCTGGGAACAGTCGGGGCGCTGGCAACAATACGGCAAAGAACTGCTGCGCCTGAAAGACCGCAAAGAGACCGAATTTTGTATTGGACCCACTCACGAGGAGCTGGTCACGGAGATCGTGCGTGGCACGGTCAACTCCTACCGTCAATTGCCGGTTAACCTTTACCAGATCCAGACCAAGTTCCGTGATGAAGTCCGCCCCCGTTTCGGCCTGATGCGTGGCCGCGAGTTCATTATGAAAGACGCCTACTCTTTTGATGCGACTGATGAAGGTGCCAACGCCAGCTACGAGAAGATGCGCAAGGCTTACTGCCGTATCTTCGAGCGTTGTGGTCTTAAGTACCGCATGGTCGAGGCGGATTCTGGAGCTATCGGTGGTTCTTTCAGCCATGAGTTCATGGTGCTGGCCGACACCGGTGAGGACGTGGTGATCAGCTGCGAGTCTTGTGAATACTCGGCTAACATTGAAAAGGCGGTGGTTATCGACAAAGGCGAGATGTCACAGGCGCCGATGAACGAGGTCGAGCGGGTGGTCACCAAGGGTGCTCACTCGGTGGCCGATGTTTCGGTGATGCTCGACCTTAAGCCGAGCCAGATCGTTAAAACGATGTTGGTTATCGTTGATGATGAGCCGGTGGCAGTACTGATCCGGGGAGATCACGAGTTGAACGAGGCGAAGGTGAAGAATCTGCTCGGTGCTTCGGTCGTTGAGTTGGCGACCCCGGAACAGATTGCCAAGGCAACCGGCGGCCCGGTCGGTTTCTCCGGTCCTATTGGATTGAAGGTGTCGCTCTATGCTGATAATGCCGTCAAATACATGCGCAACATGGGTGTCGGCGGCAACGAGAAGGATATACACCTGGAAGGTGTTAACCTGGAGCGCGATTTCCAGGTCAAGAAATTCGCCGACCTGCGTAATGCTGCCGATGGGGATACCTGCCCGCATTGTGGGGAGCGTTACTCGAACACCCGAGGCATAGAGGTCGGACACATCTTCAAGTTGGGTACCAAATATTCCGAGGCGATGAAGGCGACCTTCCTTGATGCGGACGGCGTGGCCAAAGAGATTATCATGGGCTGTTATGGGATCGGGGTCGGTCGTACCGCCGCAGCCGCCATTGAGCAGAATCATGATGAGAACGGCATTATTTGGCCGATGCCTCTGGCTCCGTTCCAGGTGATCGTCACCATGCTCAATCCGAATGATGAAGAGGTGCTTGCCGCAGGTGAGAAGCTTTACCAAGATCTTCTGGCAGAAGGCGTTGAGGTTCTTCTTGATGACCGAGATGAGCGTCCCGGCAGCAAGTTCAAGGATGCGGATCTGCTCGGTATTCCGTTGCGTGTTAACGTTGGCGCTCGCGGTTTGAAAGAGCAATCCTTTGAGTTGCAGGAAAGACGCGCCGGAGAGCGTGTCATGCTGCCGATCGAAGGTGCCGCCCAAAAAGTCGCTGAACAGGTTCGTGCTGCACTCGCTGCCGAGTAGGAGAGAATAGGCCCCTATGAGTGAAATCCGGATTGAAAAAAGTGGCAAGCTGACGCTGCCACCCGCTGTTGCGAAAATGTTGGAAGCTCACCCCCTGCGGTTGTCATCCTATTCTACCAATCACCTGCTGTTGGAAACCACAACCGGTGCTGACAAGGTCTTGATGACCGGACTGCTGGGTGCAGGCGGGATCGTCGACCTGCTCTCCTTCTTTAACATGTTTCGCAAGTCGGGCATTCTTCATTTCCTCCTTGCCGGTGGTAACAAGACCCTTTGCTTTCAGAATGGTGAGATCGTTTATGCGACGAGCACTTTTCCGGAAGAAGAGATTGGTGAAATCCTCTACAGCCTCGGCAAATTTGACCGCGAAACCCTGCAGGGGGCGCGTCAATTTGCCAACGGCGAGCTCCCTCTTGGAAAGATTCTGGTTGGCCAGAATGTGATCGACGCCAAGGATCTCTGGGCGGCAATCAAGAACCAGGTTGAAACCATCGTTTATAACCTGTTTGCCTTTCAGGAAGGCTCCTTTGTTTTCGTTGACAAGCCGCTCGCCGAAGACGAGGTGGTCAGCCTCTCCATGAACACCCAGAACCTGATCATGGAGGGCCTGCGCCGGGTTGATGAGCGCGCTCTCTACATGCAGAAGGTCAAATCCCTCGACGCTATCCCGGTGGTGACGGACAAGGTCCCCAACGATCTCGATAGCGTCTCGCAGAAGATGGTTGCCATGATTCAGGCCGGTGTCGACAGTGTTAAGGAGTTGCTGCGTCGTTCCGGTTCCGGTGAGTTCGATGCCATAAAACTGTTGAGCCAGCTGGTGGAGCGCGGTGTCGTCTCCATGGAAGAAGCTCCGACTGTGAAAGTGGAGGGTGTGCTTGGCGAAGTGGTCAATATCTTTAACGGCGTTCTGGTTGCCATGCACAAGGTGGTGTCGGCCAAGAACCCGCAATTTCGTGAGGAGGTCTCCTGCTTTATGCGTGACCTGCCGCAACCCTTTTCTTATGTCTTCAGACAAACCACTCTCAAGGACGATGGCTCTGTTGATGGCGGCCGTGTGCTGGCCAACCTCGCCGGCCTTGAAGAGGGTGACAAGCTCCGCCTGCTTTCCGATTCTTTAAGTGAACTGATTTATATGGAGTGTATCGCCGCCCGGCGTGAACTTGGCGCAACCGATTCTGCCGATCTGATCAAACGGGTTCAGGACGTTTCGCAGCGTGTACAGGACTTGATAGGACTACGTGATGACTGATAATGCCAAACAGAAACTGATTTTCGCTCTTGATGTCGATAACCTTGAAGATGCTCGCAGCTGGGTGGAGCAGTTACAAGGCCAGGTCGGTGTTTTTAAAATTGGCAAGCA
>JAOUDB010000284.1 GCA_029859485.1 Desulfuromonadales bacterium
CAAAATAGTACGATCGATTGGCATGGTTCATGACATTACGGTTAGCAAACAAAAGCGAATGGAAGTTGAACGCCTAAATGCCGAGTTGGAAAATCGGTACAGAGAGCTGGAAGATCTCAATAAGGAGCTAGAGGCTTTCAACTACACGATCGCTCATGATTTACGCAAGCCATTGACTGTCATCAGTGGTTACTCCCAAGTCCTGGAAGATCTTTTGAACGACAAACTTGATCAGCAGTCCATCGATTACCTGAAGAAAATCAATAACAGCACCATCAACATGAGCCAACTCATAGATGCCCTGTTAGACTTCTCCAAACTTGCGCACACAGAGCTGAAACTTGGCAAAGTTAATCTCTCAGATGTGGCTAATCTGGTTATTGCCGATTTAAAATCAGCTGAGCCTGATCGCAAAGTTACATTCCGGGCCATGGAGAACATGGAGGCTAATGTAGACATTGTCCTTATCAAAGCCGTTTTGGTAAACCTCCTTGGTAATGCATGGAAGTTCACTGCGATACAGAAAGAAGCCCTCATTGAGTTTGAAATGAAAGTAAGTGATGGCAAAAATATTTTTTTCATTCGTGACAATGGTGCCGGGTTTTCTGTGGAGGAAGCTCAGAACCTGTTTGCACCATTCCAGAGGCTTCGTGGAGCCGAAGCAATCACTGGATTTGGTATCGGTTTAGCTACAGTGGAGCGCATCATACACCGACATGGAGGGGAAATATGGGCCGAGGGCATTCCAGGGAAGGGAGCAACCTTTTACTTTCGCTTTTAATTTAAAGAAAAGAACGCCCCGCAAAAGTGATCTACGTCGTCTTTGCGATTTTCTCCACATTTTTTTGACCAGCAATTTTCAAGCAAATTTGCCAGATTGCACGACTTGTGAGACGAAAAACGTCTTCTTATTGAAGGCTTTTGTTTTGCCGGTAGTTGACCATCAGATTCTCGCTTTAGTAGAATATAAACAGGCAGGCATTTTCTGCCTGTCTGATTAAACCCTGTTGCCCCGTAACTACCCTCCTGGTTGCGGGGCTTTTTTCTTAAGTCACGACTTCTGAGACGAAAACAGCCGTCTTATTGATAGAGACATTTAAGACGACAAAATGATGGCCACCAGGATCAACTCCAGGTGGTCATTTACTATTTATCAGGGTCAGCAGTAATTCTGCAATTCAGTTAATCTGAGTACGTCAAAACAATGCAGTAGGATAAATAATAAACTCTGGCCTTCTTCTTTCCATGTAAGCCTCTAGTCACGTCACCCTTCTTAAATATCAGGGTTAGTAAGAATTTCGCATTTCGGCCAATCTGACACCCGCCAAACAATGTGAAAGGATAAATAGTAAACAGGATGGAAATGGAAAACCCCAACCGGTGATGGCTGGGGCTTGTTATTGATTCTGTGACAAAGAAAAGAATCAGTCCAAATCTACAAATATGGATTTACCTCTAAAGTCGTGAACTAAATTATACCCTCTGATCTAATCTTTTTTGCTCCTTATGAAATATTTCAAATAGTCAATTGACGTTAAATTTCAAAGTGATATCACACGAACTATCCTAAAGTTTCTAATGGATTAAAACTAATTTTTAATCCAACACAGGTCTAATGGTTCTCTGCGGAGTACGGGCACTATTTGGCATGTATGTTGTATTGAAACGCACGGGCTAACACAGATTCACAGCCTCTTCGGCCAATTTTGCATTGCATGATTACTGTTATCATATAGGCGGCATTGATTGCTGCCCTTTTATAAACACACCCACAGGAGGAAAGTTAAAATGAAAAGGCTTCTCACTCTCAGTACCGTCGCATTTGTTTCGCTGCTTTTTGTCGTAACGGTCAGTCAGGCGAAAAACAGTTATCTTAATGGTGTTAACAGCAACTGCGGAACATCTTTTAGTTGCGGGATATGCCATATTGACCCCAAGGGTGGTGGACCGCTGACTGCTGGTGGTGATGATTATGTAGCTTCGGGTAGTGACACTTGCACCTTCTGTGCAGACGTCTGCGCTGGCGGCGAATGTAATGATCTTGATTTAGATACTTACTTTGCGGAAAGTAACTGTGGAACAGGCGTTGACTGCAATGATGCTGACCCAAATGTAAATGAAGGTGCCGTAGAAGTTTGTGGTGACGGTATTGACAATGACTGTGATGGCAAGATCGATTGTGCTGATAACGAGTGTGATGCACAGTGCAGCCCCACTTCACCGGAAGTATGTAATGACCAAATAGATAACGACGGTGACAACAAAGTCGATTGTGCTGACCGTGACTGCCGCAAAGATCTCGCTTGCACAAGCGGTGGAGATACTGGTGGTTCGGAAGGTAAAGGGAAAACTTGCACCGATGGCCTGGATAATGATGGAGACGGCGCTATCGACTGTACTGATTCTGATTGCAGCGCAAGCAGGGCGTGTAGGTAATATTTACATAAAAATGGTTTAGTTCATCGGGGGAGGCCTAGTGCCTCCTCCTTTGTTATTTTTAATGTTCCTACAGCATGAGAGAATCCCCAGAAAAATTGTCTCAGGGCTTTTTTAAAAATGGCAAACCGGTTCCGGAACCAAGTGCGATACCAAGCTGCGCTATTCTTAAAAGTCACGACTTCTGAGAAGAAAAACGTCTTCTTTGTGAAAGAGGTGTTCATGAAGTTGTTTAACCTATAAAATTAAGGCCACCTGGTAATCAAACCAAGTGGCCATCTTTATTCCAGCTAGATCCAGGCAAGGGCGTCCTTTCCATTTTAGGATTAGTCAGCTACAGCCCTGACGGTGACTGGTTGAGTAATTGTATTGAATACCGGTGAGTATTTCTGTGCCATTTCTACCAACTCCTGCTTTTCCTCATCGCTTATATCTGCTTCGATTTTGAAATGTACACGGATTTCTTGATAAGCTACCGGAATTGTTTCAGAGAGCCCGAGAAAGCCTTGTACATCAAGATCACCTTCAAGACGTGACTGGACTGACTTGATCTCAATCCCCCGGGCTGCTGCATGGGCAACCATGGACGTCGTTAGGCAACCTGAAAGCCCGACCAGCAAGTATTCAACTGGATTAGCCCCTTTGTTCTCTCCAAGCAGAACCGGTGGTTCATCGATCTCGTAGACCAGCGGCTCCCGACTGTTGTCTTCCTGGAGTGCGCCATAAAATGATTTAATAGTAGCCTGGTTGTGGGTTCCTGCTTGCCACTTATTGGTTGCACGAAATTTAAATTTAGAGATTTCCGGGTTTCCTTTGATGGCATCAATAGTATCGAAGAGTTGTGTAACGTTGACGCCGTTGACTTCAGTTTTTGTTTTCATGATGATACTCCTTTATAGCAGACAGACATGTCTGTCTTATTGTGGGGTAAAAAAATATATCTACCCCGGGTTGATTAGACGCTCAACAAGCTTCACTCCCTGAATGGCAGGCCATATATCATGGTAAATTTCAGTCATGGCAATTGCCCCGCCAAGAATTAGCATATAGTCATCAGCCAGTACCTGTACTTCAAAACCCTCATAGGACTGGGTATCCGAAATGATCAAGTCCTCGGTAAGGGTACGTATCAATTTCCTGAGGCTCTCATAGTGATGCAGACCTTCTCTTCGTAGAGTATTTTTCGGATCGGGAACCTCTGCTACCATGTTGAGAAATGCGCAACCGCGTAAATTGTTTGCTTCAAGCCATGGTTGCACTGATTTCATGACTGCCATAAACCGTTCAACTGGGGTGTCATGGTCATGGACAAAGGCGGTTATAGCTTCATACTCTGACGTGTTGCGGTCTCTAAGGTATGCCAGGCATAAATCATCTTTTGTCCGGAAGTGATTGTAGAAGGTCGCCTTGGCGACTCCTGACGTGGCAATCACTTCATTGATGCCTGTCGCACGGAAACCTTTATGAAAAAAAAGGTCGGCTGCCGTTTCAAGTATCCGCTCGCGAGGAGCTATGTTTTTGTCTTTCTTTATCATGATTTAAAATTAACATGTACAGACCTGTCTGTCTATATCAGTTTAAATTATTTTTCTCTTATGCTTAGGCACGTCGAGCATATGGCAAGCATTGATGACTAGGTTCTCAAAAGTCACGACTTGTGAGCTGAAAACAGGCTTCTTATTGATAGCGGTATTTAGGAAGCTCTTTAATACACAAAATGATGGCCACCAGGGTTCGATCCTTGGTGGCCTTTTTTCTTACATTGCAGGATCAGTAGGAATATCTCATTTCGGCCAATCAGAGTGGGTCAGAACAATTTAGGAGTATTTATGGGAAAATTGTCACACAACAAATGAGATGGTTTTGCCATTTTGGGAGCACCTCGTTTCCCACCCGTCTTCTGCTGTGAATCACCGAGCATCTAACGATTAGGTCATGGGCCATATAACTTACTTTGGAAATACTGCATATACGCACAACCAGCTATTTTTTTAAGTTATTATAATTTTAATACAGTGTAATTTGTTTGACATTAG
>JAOUDB010000285.1 GCA_029859485.1 Desulfuromonadales bacterium
TGGGTGCTTCTCTCCCTACAAGACTCTTTAATGCCAGCTAACAGGCCAACTTAAAGAGGTTAAGCCAAAGCCAGGCAGAGATTTTAAAAATGGTGTTTTAAAACAAGAGTAATCTCAACAGAAGGAGCTTTTCTTCTAACGGGAAGGGTCAATCAGGCGATCGATGATCGGTTGATCGGCAGGAAGGATCGAGAATTCCGGAAGTTCACTTGGATATAGCCAGCGATGTTCAGTAACGCCAAGATTCCGGATAGCTGACGTAAGCAGTCGACAGGAATAAGCGAGAACCAGGACAGGTCCCCATTCATAGCGGTGAAACACCACTTCAAATATATTAAGAACCTGAATTTCAGCGTCTAACTCCTCACGAATCTCTCGACAAAGTGCTTCTTCGGGGCTTTCTCCGGGATCAACCTTGCCGCCGGGGAATTCCCACAACCCAGGATGACGCTTATCATACGGTCGTTTCGTGATAAGGATCTTTTCACCATCGGAGATGACTGCAGCAGTCACCAGAAGGGGCATTTCAAGAGAAGCATCATGCATAAGGTCACATTAGCAGAAATATGCACACAAAAGCTATTATCAAGAGCCACCAATCAATCTTCCATGGCAAGCAAATTCGGGTCTCATTTCCTTGCCGAAGAAGAATGATCGTGTTAGTTTGTCTTGTTTTTTTGCTCCATAAATCCCCTCACATATGTTTTAAGGAGATCATCGTGTCAGTCTACGAAATCAAACATCCCCTGGTGCGCCACAAACTCGGTCTCATGCGTGCAGACGGCATCAGCACCAAGGATTTTCGCGAGCTTGCCTCGGAAATTGCCCGGCTGCTGACCTACGAAGCAACCAGCGACCTTGAGATTAAAAAAGAAGTGATCAAAGGCTGGGCAGGTCCGGTAACCGTTGATACCATCAAGGGCAAGAAGATCACTGTCGTACCAATCCTGCGCGCCGGTCTCGGCATGATGGACGGAGTTCTCGACCTGATTCCAAGCGCCCGCGTCAGTGTCGTTGGCCTCTATCGTAACGAAGAAACTCTCGAACCGGTTGCCTATTTCCAGAAGTTTACTCGGCACATTGAAGATCGCACAGCCATGATCCTTGATCCGATGCTGGCAACCGGCGGCAGTTTGATCGCCACCATCGACATGCTTAAGGAAGCCGGATGCAAGAGAATCAAGGGCCTCTTCCTGGTGGCGGCGCCTGAGGGGATTGCGAATCTGCAGGAGAAACATCCGGATGTTGACATCTACGTAGCGGCCGTCGACGAAAAGTTGAATGAGGTCGGCTACATTATTCCAGGCCTCGGTGATGCCGGCGATAAAATTTTCGGTACCAAATAATCATAAAGAGGAGAAAACATGTCAGATAGCCAGCAGCACTACCGCATCAGTCTCAACCCGAAAGAAATAGTCATTGGTGCCCAGATGCTTTTTGTCGCATTTGGTGCACTGGTCCTGGTGCCCTTACTCACGGGCCTCAACGCCAACGTTGCACTCTTTACAGCAGGCGCCGGAACCTTAATTTTTCAGGTTGTAACCAGGGGAAAGGTTCCTGTTTTCCTGGCGTCAAGCTTTGCCTTTATCGCGCCGATCATCTACGGTGTTCAACAATGGGGCATCCCCGGCACCATGTGTGGCCTGCTCGCTGCGGGTTTCCTTTACGTCATCATCAGTTTCAGCATTCGTATCTTCGGCTCTGACATCCTCCATAAAATTCTGCCACCGATTGTTACCGGTCCCGTCATCATGGTTATTGGACTGGTCTTGGCGCCAGTCGCCGTACACATGGCTTCAGGACGCACGGGAGATGGCTCGGCATGGCTGGTTCCGGAACCAACAGCTTTCATCATTGCCGGGGTTGCCTTGGTGGTCACGGTCCTTGTCTCACTGCTCGGCAGTGGTCTGTTTCGCCTGATCCCTATCCTTTGTGGCATTGTAGCCGGATACCTGACAGCCTTGATCCTCGATGCTACTGGAACCTCGGCAGCCTTCCAGGCGAGCTTTGACCCGGGCACCCTGCAGAACTGGACCGGCCCTACCCTGGTCTCCATGCAGAAGGTTTTCGCTGCGCCCTGGCTGGCCGTGCCCGACTTCACTCTACCCGTCTGGAACCTGGAAGCCATCCTCTTCATCGTGCCGGTGGCCATTGCACCGGCCATAGAACACTTTGGTGACGTTCTGGCGATCGGCAGCATCACGGGAAAAGATTACGTTGACGACCCAGGTATCGACAAGACAATGCTCGGCGACGGCCTTGCTACCAGCATGGCTGCACTACTCGGCGGCCCCCCCAACACCACCTACTCTGAAGTCTCCGGGGCTGTCGCCCTGACCCGCTCCTTCAACCCGGCGGTCATGACCTGGGCAGCGATTACTGCTATCCTGCTTGCCTTCGTTGGCAAACTGGGGGGCTTCCTGAATACCATACCTGTACCCGTTATGGGTGGCATCATGGTTCTGCTTTTCGGTGCGATTGCCGTCATTGGTATCAACACCCTGGTCAGAGCCGGCACAGACCTCATGCAACCACGCAACCTGACGATTGTTGCTGTCATTCTGGTCTTCGGTATTGGCGGCATGAGCTTCGACCTGGCAGTTGTCAAGCTCGGCGGCATAGGACTGGCAGGGATTATCGGGGTTGTTCTCAACCTGATTCTTCCGCAAGCTAGAGATTAAGCACGAAACAAACAGACCCAACCAAAAAAGCACCCTCGATGAGGGTGCTTTTTTTAATTCAATCCTTGCTCACAGAGACGCGACAAGAAAGGTCACGAGCTATCGACCATTGCGGGCACAGGACAAAAAGTTTCTCCTTAACTCTCTCTTATAACGGAAGCGTCGAAAACAGCTTTTTCAGAAACCTTGGTTTACGCTCTTCTGGTTGGGTCTGATCGACAACTTCCCTGCGAATGTTGCCGTTCGCATCGATCGTGATTTTCAGATCTTTCTTTTCCATATCGCCCCCCGAAAAAACGTGTCAATCTGATTAAGCATTAAAAATCGGCTGAACTGAACCTAACTCACTTTTTTAAATCTGGAACAAAAGGTCATAACTTTCAATATAATTAACGGGTCAGCTAGCTATAATCATAGTTATACTCAGGCCATTCTGCTTTTACATTGACGACCGAAGGCAGGCAACACCATGGACTCACTGATGGCCCCTTGTAAGTCAGCCATCAACCAACGATGCGACCAGAACCTCTGCCTTCTGTTTAAACTCCTCGAGAGTTCCGTCATTGAGGATCTTGCCATCCCAGGCGGTATAATCATCAAGAGAGGTCTCACTGGCATGGTTATTCGCTCCATCGAAACCGGGTCGCTCAATTTTAACGATGAGGCCGCCATGTTCCTTGATAACGTTCAACTCGTTCATGAAACGCACGTCGTCTACCAAAACGTACATCTGTTCGACGTCATACTCTGATACTTTTCGCCCCCAGGCTTTGGTCCAGTAATCAGGATCTTGATCTCTGCGATATTCAGTGCCCCACCACTGCAGGATGCGTCTCACCGTGACCGCCGTCTGACCTGAGCGATCCTGAATATCCTGGTGTTCCGAAATGAAATGTGCCCACTTGGGACATTGTTGCAGAGCCTTCTGCTCGTCGACGTAAAAGACCTGGACCTTGTCATCCTGGCAGCCATAGACCAAAGGCACCGACTCCTCTGCGCCAATGGCACGAAGAAAAGCCTCCACTTCATCTCTCAGCACCATCGCCATAGGAATGATTTTGCATTCTTTATTGAGCAAGGGCTCCACATGCTTTGCAGCCGTGGTTTTTCCTGTCGCCGCCTTACCGGCAAAACCGAGAATCATAGTATTTACTCCGGGGAAAATATTGTAGGTTGAATTTGAGAGTGTACTTGAATCGACCTTCTGCATCAATCCCAACCGACGGGTGGAAGCAAATGATTTATCACCGTCTCTCCGGCCGTAAGAAGCATAGCTTTTAGAGCAGTTCAAAACTCTCGAAATTACAGGTTGTCTCTGCCTTACAAACAGCTATCCTATAATTATGAGGCAACGACCATGAACATCATTTACATCCTTGACCTGATCGGCACTGCTGCTTTTGCTGCGTCCGGGGCCTGGGTCGGAGTGCGCAAACATATGGACCTGTTTGGAGTACTGGTCCTCGGAGTGGTCACCGCTGTCGGTGGCGGGACTCTGCGTGACCTGCTGCTAGGAGACATTCCCCCCTTCTCCCTGAAAAATGAAAGCTATATCTACATTGCCATTGTCGTCTCACTGATCGTTTTTGCCAACCGCGTACAGTTCAAGACTTTTGAGAAACCACTTTTATATTTTGATGCCATCGGCCTGGGCACCTTTGTTGTGATCGGCACAACCAAGGCCCTTGACTTTCATCTGGGCCTGCTCGGAGCCATTCTGATGGGGGTGATGACAGGAACCGCAGGAGGTGTCATTTGTGATCTTTTTGCCAACC
>JAOUDB010000286.1 GCA_029859485.1 Desulfuromonadales bacterium
TACAATTTACATAAGGCGTTACTTTAAATCAAAAAGGCTAAACATGTCAAGCTATGAGAGACCGGCCAGAACATGAATTCTCTTTTTAAATCAGTTAAATAGACAATCAACCACAAGAAAGAACTCGCGGCTCAAGACGACCTTGGATTGACTTGAATTGTGCTGCTTTCTCATCGTACCCTTGTCGGCCCATAAGAGCGTAGGTGAAAAGCTTACCTTCTTCCACTCCGGGCTGATCAAGAGGATCAACGTCAAAAAGATAACCTGCGAAAAGAGTCTGCACCTCAAAAAGGAACAGCAGCGCCCCAACAGTCTCCGGCGTGACCCCCGGAAGTCTGATCGTACAGTTTGACCGGCCGTTCCTGGTGAGAGCTGCGGCTGTCGCCTGCTGCTCCACACCTATGAGTTCGCCAAGGGAATGACCTTCAAGGTAGCTCATCTGCGGAGAAGCCTCGTAACTCGGTAGAGGAAGATCCCGATCAAAGCTGTCAAGGGCAACAAAGGTGACGACCTTATCGAAAGGTCCTTCCATATAAAGCTGGACCTGGGAGTGCTGATCTGTTGTGCCAAGAGCATTGACAGGGGTGGGCCCGACATTTCGTAAAGAGCCGTCTGTTCCGAACTTTTTACCGAGGCTCTCCGCCCATAATTGCCGGAACCAGTCTGAAACATCTCTCAACCGATCGCTGTATGGCATCAACACCGAGATCGTCAGCCCCTTCTGATAGGCAAGATATTGAAGAGTTGCGTTCAGATAGGCCGGATTAGTCTTCAGATCATCGTGGCAGAGATATTCTGAAAATTCACTCGCACCCTTGAGCAGCTGCCTGATATCAACACCAACACAGGCCAAAGGCAACAGGCCTACAGGCGTAAAAAGACTGAACCGACCACCGACACCTGCCGGGATAGCGCAACTGCGATAGCCTTCTCTATCGGCCAATTCACGCAGGACGCCTTTTTTGGGATCGGTAATCAGCACAAAGTGTTTGCGATAAGAGGCTCCGACAGCATCTTCAAGCCAGCGCCGAGCAACCAGGAACTGACTGGTTGTCTCCACAGTTGTGCCGGACTTGCTGATCACCAGGAAACAGGTTCGCGCTGGGTCACAGAGATCGAGATGCGCCGAAAAACCATCAGGATCAACGTTGTCGAGGACAAACAGCCTCGGCAAATCACCTCGCTGCTCTTTATCCTTCAGGTTGTGGCCGTAACAGAGTGCGTTAAAAACAGCTGTGGTACCGAGAGCAGACCCCCCTATACCGAGGACCACAAGATTATCGAACTGCTCCTGGATCTCTTTGGCAAGAGAGAGCACTTCAGTCATCATAGCCTGATCATTCGGCAGGTCAAAGAAGGGCAACTCACCAGCATCGCGCCGTTTCTGAATCAGTTGATGAATGGCCTTGGTCTGAACGGACAGTTCGGCGAGTTCTTCGTCGTGAACACCAGAGTCTGTGCCAATGGCATCCTTCATCATATTGGTGTAATCAAGTGATATCGACATAATTTCCCCCTGCAAGCTGTCCATCCACCACAGATGAGCCTGCGTCAGACACGCAGCCAGATTCTCACGGCTGCCGTGAACTTGAAGTTCGTTCCTATCCTTTTTTATTCAAACCCTGTAAACGCTTAACCTCTCGTTCAGAAAGCAGACGTGTCTGCCCGGGAGCAAGATTATCCAGAGTCAAAAAGGCATAGCCAATACGGACCAGCCGACTGACTTGATGCCCCAGGGCCTCACACATGCGACGGACCTGACGATTGCGGCCTTCATGAATAATCAGCTCAAACCAGCTGTGATGGCCACTGATACGCAGATTGACAAGTTTAGCCGGCGACGACATGCCGTCCTCAAGTTCAACACCTTCTTCGAGCTGACGCTTTGAAGCATTGGACAACTGCCCACGCACCTTGACCAGGTAGCGTTTATCCACCTGGTGGCTCGGATGAGCCAAACGATTAGCCAAAGCACCATCGTTGGTTAACAGCAGTAAGCCGGAGGTGTTGATATCCAGGCGACCGACAGGAAAGAGACGTACACCCAACCCTTTAACCAGGTCCGTGACCACAGGACGGCCCTCTGGATCACTTAACGTTGTCACTGTTCCCAGAGGCTTGTTGATCAGAACATAGACAAGCTTTTCAGCCGACTGCAGCGGTTTGTCATCTATCAGGATAACCGCAACCTGGTCGTCTGCCTTTTCGCCGATAATTGCGACATGACCATCGACGCGCACCCTGCCCGCCGCAATCAGTTCTTCAGCACGCCGACGGGAGCAATACCCCGCCGCCGCGATTATTTTTTGCAGGCGTTGCTGCATAGTTTCAATTCAAACAAGAGAACATAAAGGTAGCTTCTAGCTACGGAGACAAGAAGTACGGATTAATGGTGCAGCGCAGCGAAAAGCAAACGATGCAGCACTTCGGAAAGCTCGGTGTTGTCCTCCCCCTTACCGAACATCTCTGTCAGGTCTGAGAAGACACCACAATAGTGATTCACCAGGCGAGGCTTGTCAGTGGCCAGGTTAAACACCAGAGGATCCTGACCACTCAGACTCAGAGTCGCAATTTCTTTGGCGTGATCCAGATTGACAAGACCATTTTCGTAACGCAGGCGCGTGGTTTTATAGTTCTTGCCAAGAGTCCAGTTGGTATCGACCATGCCATAAGCCATATTATTCTGCTCAACAAAACTATAAACAGCCAGCCCCTGAACTTGGGAGCATGCCAATGAAGGGATAACTGTCATTCGACCATCCACCAATTCCATAGAATTCGGATCGATCAATCGGGACAGTGCACTCAAGCCACTGATGCCGCTATCCGACCAGGCACCGGCCTTACCAACCGCGCCCAGGGTTAGCTTACCATCAATGTAGTAAGGGTCGGCGAAACAAGTATCAAAGCCAAGCAGAGCACCGAGATCAAAATTTTGGGCGTCACGTTGTTCGCGCCACCAATCAACTTCCCGGCCATAGGCAGGATGAAACGCAGTGTAGAGTGGCAGCTTACGCGTGCGCGCTGCTGTTAACAGAGCATCCATCTCGGACTGGCTGGTACAGATAGGCTTCTCCACAATCGCAATACGGTCAGATTCGATAACTTGCATGGCGACTTCGAAATGGCTGGGCGTCGGAGTCGAAACGAGGAATGCATCAGCCGCCGATTTGTTGAGCATCTTTTCCAGATTGTCATGGAAGTTAACACTCCCCGGCAATTCCTCGGCCTTATTCGCATCCAGGTCATGCGCATCAACCAGCTTTATTCCCGGCGTATGGGTAATGGCCTGCATCTGGTAGTTGGCAATCTTACCGATTCCGATCAGCGCTATTTGCATAAGTTTATGCTCCTGTCTGTGTCATTCAATAACAATTCCGAATCACTTTTATAGCATTTTTGGGGATTAAATTCGAGCCCCTGTTTTGCTCACAGCTCGCTTTAAAGGCTCATCCACTTCAGCCAAGCAGAGAATCCAGGGCATCAAATTCAAAACGCTTGTCGGCAAGTTCCATAATCAGGTTAATTTTCTGAGTGTCCTTGGCATTAAGTTTGGAAACATCATCAGTGATGGTATTGAAGACATCTGCCGTTGTGCGGGTCGTCCTCATATAGGGGATGCCACTATTATCCAGAATTTTCTGTGTGATCGCACTGATTTTGGCAACACCGGGGATAACCAGCCCGGCAAGCAGGTACCGATATTCGGGCAGGTTGTACATATTGGCCAGGGTCACCAATAATTCATCACGGCTGCTGGTCACTGTCACCA
This sequence comes from Desulfuromonadales bacterium, assembly GCA_029859485.1. Taxonomy (GTDB): domain Bacteria; phylum Desulfobacterota; class Desulfuromonadia; order Desulfuromonadales; family BM103; genus M0040. The sequence continues at coordinate 3,773 of JAOUDB010000286.1, forward strand.
GAGAAGACTCCTTCAAAAGCTCCGTGACACGTTGTGTAGCAGCAGAACCGATCTGGACATGGTGGGCAATCTGTCCTGCGGCCTCCTGGTTACCATGCAATGGGACATCAAGGACTTGGCTGATACGGCGAAGGGTCGGATTGGCGAGAATTGGCTGGTAGTTAAAGCCACCGACAACCTTGAACGTTTCCTTCGCAAAAGCGAGCTCCAGGTAGCGCAGGGTCTTGTCACGCTTCTCAGGAATAATTTTATTGACCAGAACCGCGCGAACATCTGCCTGCTCTTTCTCAAACAGAGCAAGGTTCATGTACGCTGAATCGACAACGTTGCCAACGCCCCCACCAGTCACCATAACGACCGGTGCGTCAGCAATCTTGGCAACACGGGCGTTTGAGAAGCCCAGAACCGAGCCGACGCCGGTATGTCCGGCACCCTCTATAATCAGAAAATCATTCTTGCGGTCCAGTTCGTCTATGGCGTCGAACATTTTCCGTTCCATCTCGGCGCCGGAGAGTTCACCCTCAAGTAGTTTCTGGGTATCACCGGGGTGAAGGACCAGCGGTGACATCAAAGAAAGATCCTCCTCAAGACCAAAAACTTCAGCCATCAGGACGGCGTCTTTATCCGCAACCATCCTATTTCTGGCTATTGAGGGCTTGGGCCCAAAGGGTTTTATGAAACC
>JAOUDB010000287.1 GCA_029859485.1 Desulfuromonadales bacterium
GAGTGATTTGTTAACATAATAACCAGGGAATGTTTTGACATAAAATCTTTGTGCGACCCTGTAAGGGGTTGTTTTTTTTGGATTATCGCAACAATGGCAAAAAAAACACCGATGATGCAACAGTATCTGGAGATTAAGGCTGATTATCCGGATGCGATACTATTTTTTCGCCTTGGCGATTTTTATGAAATGTTCATGGAGGATGCCGTTGTTGCGTCGCGAATTCTCAATATTACCCTGACCGCTCGTAACAAGGGCGCTGCAGAAGAGATCCCTCTCTGTGGTATCCCGTTTCACAGCTGCCAACCTTATATCGCCAAGCTTGTTCAACACGGACACAACGTCGCAATTTGTGAACAGGTTGAAGACCCAAAAACCACCAAAGGGCTTGTCAAGCGCGCAGTCGTCAGGGTGGTCACACCGGGGCTGGTCGTCGATACCGACACGCTTGATCCGCGCCGCAATAATTACCTGTTGGCGTTGGCTCCGCTTGGCAGTGACTGTTTCGGTGTTGCCTACGTCGACATAACGACCGGTGAGTTCAAGGTTACGGAGCTTTCTGACCTGGAGAGTACAGCGGGTGAAATTCTTTCCCGAGATCCGGCTGAGGTTCTCGTCGCTGAGGGTAATGCCGGTGATAAGGCCGTTGATGCCTTGCAAGGTATTCTGCAGGGTCGGATTGTTAATCGACTCCCCGATTGGGCGTCTGCCGAAGATCGCGCACGACAGGTGCTTCTGGAGTTCTTCCCTGACAGTTCACTGGAGAGTTTCGGTTGTCATGCAATGCCTGCTGCAATTCAGGCTGCCGGAATGGTCCTTTACTACCTGGAAGAGACGCAGAAGGGAGCTGTTTCTCATCTGCAGCCATTACTGACCTACCATGTCCGCGATCATATGGTCCTCGATGATTTTACCCGCCGCAACCTGGAGCTTACGGAAACCTTGCAGGATGGTCATCGCAAGGGTTCTTTGCTCGGAGTCATGGATCGTACGGTCACAGCCATGGGCGCGCGTAAGCTGCGGCACTGGATGACTCACCCCCTGGTTGACCTGAAACGTATTGTTGAGCGGCATGCCGCTGTCGAAGAGCTGGTTCGCGAGAGCCTCTGCCGGGATGACCTGCGCCAATGTCTTGATGACGTCTATGACCTCGAGCGGCTCAATGGCAGAATCGCCATGGCGACGGGCAACGCCAAAGACCTGGCCGCGCTTCGCATTTCACTGGAAAAACTTCCGCAACTTATTGATCGCCTCGCGCAACTAGAGAGCCCTCTGCTGGCGGAGCTGAGAGACAGTCTCGATACTCTGCCTGAAATGGTTGAGCTGATTGCGAAGTCTATCGTCGATGATCCTCCCTTTGTGATGCGTGAAGGTGGCTTGATTCGAGAAGGCTATCATGCTGAGCTCGATGAACTGCGAAGCATCAGCCGAGAGGGCAAAGGTTGGATTGCACGACTGGAGCAGGAGGAAAAAGAGCGCACCGGGATCTCAACCCTCAAGGTTCGTTATAACAGGGTCTTTGGCTACTATATCGAAGTCACCCGTTCGCACCTGGATCGAGTTCCTGAGGATTACCAGCGTAAGCAGACATTGGCTAACGCCGAAAGATATATCACGCCAACACTTAAGGAATACGAGGAAAAAGTTCTTGGCGCGGAAGACCGGGTTGTTGAGATCGAATACGATCTTTTTCAAGACGTGCGCAGGCAGGTCGCGCTTCAGGGGCAGCGTATTCAAGCGACGGCCGACAAGGTCGCCGTGCTGGATGTTTTGCTTGGCCTCGCCGATCTTGCCCATGAACACAACTACTGCACTCCGTTGATGGATGATTCGACCGAATTGCTCATTGAGGAGGGTCGCCATCCGGTCATCGAGACGATGAATCTCGGTGAGCGTTTTGTCGCCAATGATGTGCATATGGATACCACGGAAAGACAGATTCTGATTATCACCGGTCCGAACATGGCCGGTAAGTCAACTTTTATGCGTCAGGTTGCGCTGCTCGTTTTGATGGCGCAGGTCGGCAGCCTGGTGCCTGCAAAAAAGGCACATATCGGCATCGTTGATCGAATATTCACCCGGGTTGGCGCCAGTGACAACCTGGCCCGCGGGCAGTCGACGTTCATGGTTGAGATGACAGAAGCCGCCAACATCCTCAACCATGCCACCCCACGCAGTCTGATTGTCCTCGATGAAATCGGCCGCGGAACCTCCACTTTTGACGGCGTCAGTATCGCCTGGGCTGTGGCTGAATACTTGCATGACAATGCCAAGGTGGCAGCCAAGACCCTGTTTGCAACTCACTACCATGAGTTGACTGATCTGGCGCAGACTCGTGAACGTGTGCAGAACTACAACGTCGCGGTTAAGGAATGGAACGATCAGATTATTTTCCTGCGCCGGATTGTCAAGGGTGGGGCCAGTCATTCCTACGGGATTCAGGTGGCGCGCCTGGCCGGTTTACCTGCTGTTGTGATCGAGCGTGCCAAGGAAGTTCTGCGCAACCTGGAGTCCGGTGAATACGAAGCCGGGGCTCCGCGCCTGGCGCGCAGCAAGAATGCTGTCAAGAAGAGCGAGGCTCCTCAGTTGGGGCTCTTTGAACAGGCTGATCCTGTCAGGCAGCGTATTGAAGAGATGGACGTTTCTGTCTTGACGCCGCTGGAAGCACTTAACTTGCTCGACGAACTCAAAAAGATGCTTTGATGAATATGAAACGCATAGTCATACTTACACTCTCTTTGCTCTGGTTGCTGTCACCGGTTACAGCCTTCGCAGAAAACTCCGAACAGGCTTACCAGAAGGCGCGTAATGCCTACTATTCTCTACAGGATTCGTCGCGTAAGCAGATGTATCGTGAGAACTGGGAGAATGTTTACGACAAGTTCGAATCGGTGTACCAACGTTTCCCCAAAACCCGCCGCGGTGCAGATTCTCTTTACATGTGCGGCAAGACCATGGCCGGTCTTTATGCTGTCAGCCGTATCAAGCCGGATGCGCAGCGCTCTGTTGATCTCTTTGTGCAGATGGCTGAAACTTACCCTGAGAGTTCCCTCGCCGATGATGCCCTGCTGCAGGCCGGCAAACTTATGGAAGATGTCCTGGTTGACAAGTCCTCTGCTTACACACTTTACAAGCAGCTGGTCGAAGTTCAGCCGTCAGGTGATATGGCCGGCAAAGCCAAGGCACGCCTGGCAGCACTGGCTTCCTATGCGCCTGTCGATAATGCGGTCGTTGCAAAACATCTCTCAGATGCAAAAGTCGCTGCTGGCACACCGCAATCCACGGTCGCTGCCGCTCCGGCAAAAACGCCTGCAGGCTCCAGAACGCTCTCCTCTATTCGTTACTGGTCGAATCCCGGCTATACTCGAATTGTTCTGGATGTCTCCAGCCAGACCAAGTTCTCAGCACACTACCTTGTCCCGGAGCCGAGCAAGGGTGCTCCACCCAGACTTTATGTTGATATCGAAAAGACCGGTTTAGCTGAAGGGCTCAACGAAAAAACGGCGGTCGATGATGGCCTGTTGCGCCAGATTCGCACCGGCTCGCCGCAATCCGATACGGTTCGTGTCGTCCTTGACCTTGAAAGCATTGGTGATTACAAGGTCTTCCCTTTGAGTGACCCCTGGCGGATCGTTATTGATGTTGCGGGTGACAAGTCGCCTGAGCTAAAACGCCGCGATCCTGAGATCAGCAGCTTGCCTGACAGCGGCGGAGATGCGATCGCCAAAGTTCTCAATGAAACCTCCAAAGATCAAAAACCGCTGCATCTCCCCAAGGCTCCGGCGACCTCTACCCTGCGTCGTATTGTTGTTGATGCTGGCCACGGTGGAAAAGATCCTGGTGCTGTAGGCAAGTCTGGAACCCTTGAGAAAGATGTTACCCTGCAGCTGGCCAAGGCTCTGTCAAAAGAATTAACGAAGCAGATCGGCTGCGAGGTTATTCTGACCCGTAGCGGAGATGTTTATCTGCCATTAGAAGAGAGAACCGCCATTGCCAACAAGGTTGGCGCAGATCTTTTCGTATCGCTCCATGCCAACGCGAACAAAAACCGTAAAGCCTACGGTGTCGAAACTTACTATTTGAACTTCTCCAAAAACGACAAAGCCGCCGCCGTTGCTGCCCGTGAAAACGGCACCTCGATCAAGGAGGTTTCTGATCTTGAATTGATTCTTTTTGACTTGATGGCCAATGCAAAGATTAACGAGTCCAGTCGTCTTGCGACCGTGATTCAGGAGGGTTTGGTCAAAGGGATCAGTAAAAAATATAGTGACGTGCGCGACCTGGGCGTCAGGCAGGGCCCATTTTACGTGCTGCTCGGCGCGACAATGCCCTCTGTCCTCGTGGAGACTGCATTTATCAGCCATCCCCGTGAAGAGAAACGCCTCAGGAGTAGTGCCTTTCAGAATTCTGCTGCGAAGGCGATTGCAGCAGCCATCAAAGAATA
>JAOUDB010000288.1 GCA_029859485.1 Desulfuromonadales bacterium
TTGTAGCAGCATTCGGTCGACACTTTTCTGATCCATTTGAAAAGAAAGAAATGGCTTTAGTCTATTTGTGCTGTTTTTTGCTATTTGCAGCAGTCGGATCAGGGCGCTATTCGATTGATTGGTTGATACGAAAAAGGACTGAGCAATAAGCTTTTGACAAAACCGCCGTCAACCACTTCATAACAAATACATTTAATGTAACTAGCTGTAGTGATGCAAAACAGAACGGTGCTTATTCTCTGTTGCCACCTGCCTTTGTTATTTATCACGACTTCTAAGAAGAAAACCGGCTTTTTATTGATAGAGACATTTAGGAAACTCTTTAATCCACAAAACGATGGCCACCAGGGGTTAGTCCCTTGGTGGCCTTTCCTATATATCAGGGTCAGTAAGAATTTGCATTTCGACCAATCTCACAACCCGCAAACAATCCAGTAGCATAAAAAAACACTTTGCTGTCGTCGCTCCAAATAAAAAAGCCGCCCCTGTTCAGAGGCGGCTAGTGATCTTTCAAAACATAAATATATTCTTTCCTTCTCCGGCGAACGGCAAAGACTAGGCTTGCAAGGCCACTACCGAGAAGGAGAAAGGTGGAGGGCTCAGGAACTACAGCAACGTGTACCATTGACACATTTGAAAAGCTAATTGACACGATCTTTTGCCTGAGTCTTGCGGGTTGAATTTATCAAGCTGAAATCAAAGAGGAAAGAGAAATGAGAGGCAGAGTCCGTTTTGAAGCACAAAATGTTTGTCCAGGGTAAAGATGAGTTGATTAAAAATCAAACGGATTGGGCGAATTCTGGTTCAGCAACTTATTTCGTCCGTTTTTCAGTGTCGATGAGGACTTCTTTCAGGCTCTTAAGGGTTTCTTCAAGGAGTCGGTTATCCTGAGCAAGCGCAGTCTTTTCCTTCTGGCAGTCGGCGAGAGCCTTGTCCTCCTGACAGATGGCAAGCTTCTTGTCTTTCTTCTCCAGTTGGGATTTCTGTTGTTGCAGCAGATTGGCCATGTCGATGATAGCCTCAGCTTTGAGTCGCCATTCTCCTTGCGGGTATTTCTGGGGTAACTGTTGCATGGTTGTCAGGTCGCCAGACGCGATGTATTGGTCCAATCCCTGTGAGAAAAGTTCGGTTTCTCTGGTCACAAAGAAATTTTGGATGGGCTGGCTGCAGCCGGTCAGCAGGAGGCAAGCTAAAAGGACAAAGAGGCAGCAGGTTATGGCAGATTTCATGGCAGCAGCTTCCTACGGTCAATGAGATAGTTGCTATTCTCAAGTTGTTTTAGATGCCCTTTCATCATGGCACAGTTGCGGCTGATCGCCAAAAGGGAAGGATGTTCAAGGTTCTCGGAGAGGGTGATAGCGATGGAGATGGTCAGGAGCGGAAATGAGCGCTTGATACCATGCCGGTCGGTACCTAGAATGAATCCCGCCTTAAGATCTTTCTTTTCGTAAAGTTCAGGGACACGGCTGTCAAAGGTGCTGATAATGTTTTTTGCCAAGTCTTCACCGCGTTCCGGAGAAGTCAGAACCACATAATCATCCCCACCGATATGGCCGACCAGGTCGTTTTTGCCGCCATGTTGGGTAACCACCTCGAGCAGTAGGTTGCCAACCATGTTGATTACGTCACTGCCAACCTTGTAACCATAGTGGTCCCCGTAAGACTTGAAATTATCCAGGTCGATAAAGAGGTGGGCGAAGGGTATCTCCTGCGTGATGCGCTTCTCCAGTTCGCGGTCGATAGTCAGATTTCCGGGCAGACGGGTCAGGGGGTTGGCGTCCAGGTTCAGCTGTTCAAACTCCATGAGTTTGAGTGACATACTGGCAAAATCCTGGGCAAGTTGGCCGAACTCGTCATTGCTGCGGATATCAATCTGGGTGTCGAAGCTGCCAGCTGCAATGTCCCTTGTGGCTTTTTGCAGAGCCCTGACCGAGTTGTGAATACTTGCAATCACGGTGAGAGCGACCGGGGCCGAGAGGACGATGCCGATGAGGGTGATTATCAAGGTGAACCGGTAGGCCTTGCTGCTCTGTAGCGACAACTCGTACAAGTCGTTGTCCAGGGCGGTCTGGTGTTGTCCCCTGAGGTTGATCAGCTCTTCGAGAAGTTGATTACGCAGCGGAGCCGTTGTCGTTGTGGCGATGGTCGCAGCCTGATCCCAGTCTCCTTTGGCAAAGACTTTTGCTAGGAGGCTCGTTTGGGTGGTGTATTCAGCAACAGCTGCAGGCAGGGTTTTGAAATAGCTTGGCAGGGGGGAGGTTTTGATCCCGGCGATGAGGGTTTCAAGGTCTGCAGCGCGTGGCTCGAGTAAAGCGAGTAGCTGCGAATCACGCATGATGACGAGTTGTTTTTCTAAATTATCTTGGGCCAGCAGATTTTGGCGAATATCTCGTAGCAGGCTGAAGGCCTGGAACTGACCACCGACCAACTGTTCGGTACGACGGTTATGATCGTGCAGGCTGACCAAGGCATAACCGACAGCAAACAAGCTGAACGCCATAATAACCAGATAGCCGAGGGCGACTTTTCGGGTTACCGTAAAATAAGATCTCATCACTGCTCCTACTCGGTGGGGCACAATGCTATTCTCTTGACACCTTTCAGCAGGCAGTGCAGGGAGCGATGGTCGTGCCGTTCTTTTCTCCATCCGTCTGCCTGTACGGGGCCCCAGCCAAACTCTTTGCAATAGACCTCACGTCTTATGCTCTTTGCCTCTCTGATCAGGTCGTCGGTCAGGGCAGGCACGACCTGGAAATGTTACAGGAAATGTTTACGCAGATGGGTGAATTCGAAAGAAGTTTGATTCTTTGGGTGATTGTCATGATTCAGACGCCTCGATGTAGAGAGTTGCTAACACTCTACCTCGGATTGATGCGAAAACAATATTGTGCGTGATGCGACATGACCCCTAAAGCCTTAATTGGAAGCTGATTAACGCGGCGGATTCACCTCGCAAGGGCAACAGATGGATTGATTCCAAAAAATACCCTATTGGGTGTTCTAAAGCCAAGGCCTTTTCTGGGGCGGTTGTTCCTAACGGCTGGGGTGTGTTACTGTTCTAGCCCATGATATCAAAACGAATCTTTCTTATCGTGACGGTGGACCGACGGGTAGAGGTTTTCTGAAGAGGGCTCCCCGCCTGCTGGAAAATCACCTCTGGGGTTTTCGAGACTCCTGCGGTCATGCCGCCTATCTCGACAAAAGGCAATTCGGGATTTTTCTCGCGGCAACGCTACTGATACCACACTCAAGAACCTTTCTTTCCCTCCAAGAGATAAAATGGGATGATCGATCTAAAATCCGATCATCGAGGAATGAAACTGCAGCAGACAAGGAGAAAGGAATGCGAAGTTTTATACTGATTTTATTGATGAGCCTCTCCATCCTCCCTGCCGGACGAGCGATAGCTGATACCCAATATGTATCGGACCAGTTGACCATCACCTTGCGCAAAGGTGAAGGCAACCAGTACAAGATACTGAAAATGCTCAAGGCCGGAACGCCGGTGGAAACCCTGCAGGAGGGGACGGCAGGTTACGTCCTCGTCCGCACCTCGGACGGCTCTAAGGGCTGGGTGCGGAAGCAGTATCTCACCAACGAGACGCCAAAACCGATCGTGATCGCCCACTTGGAGAAAGAGCGGGAGCGGCTGCGTGAACAGGTCACCCAACTGGAAAGCCAGCAGGCGGAATTAACGGCCAAACTGGAGAATAGCCGCAAGGATCTTTCCGGGGGGAACGCCGCCTTTGCTGATCTGCAGAAGGAATTGGACAAAGTACAATCGAAATATGACGATTTGCATACCAACGCTTCCAACGTAGTGGAACTGGCTAAAGAGCATGATCGCCTAAAAGCCCACAACGATCAACTCTTGGCTGAAGTCGATCAGCTGCGGCAGGAGAACGAAAACATACTCTACACTGGCGCCGTCAAATGGTTTCTCGCCGGCGCCGGAGTTTTCCTCGTTGGCGTTATCTTTGGAAAAACATCCCGAAAAAAGAAGGGGTTTTCCTAGTAATTTCTGTCCCAAAGTGAATCAGGAAGATGGTCAGATATGTTCTTTGATTCAGCCAAAGCGTTGTCGTTGCAGTGGCGCTACATTCCTTGAGCCCTCAAATTGTCAGTTAGAAGAGTATTTGGACTGGAATAGGACCGGAGAACAAAAAGAAAGAGTGACCCTGGGAAGGTCACTCTAGATAAATACTGGTCGGGATGACTGGATTATTAAATGTCACGACTTCTGAGAAGAAAACCGGCTTACTATTGATAGAGGTATTCAGTAAGCTCTTTAATCCACAAAATTATGGCTACCAGGGTTCGATCCTTGGTGGCCTTATTATTTCTCTGATGAAGACAATTTGACAGCGTTGAGCTTGATGATAATGTGGTAATGGGTCTTCATTTTCCTACCTCCAATCGTGAAAATGAGCCTGAGCCCTGTTG
>JAOUDB010000289.1 GCA_029859485.1 Desulfuromonadales bacterium
TGTTCTCAGGCTGGCGATCTTTCTGCTCCTCTCTTCGGGGTTGCATGGCGGTTTAGCCTTTTATGGCTGGGTGAGTGACCCTGATGACTCCAGTTTGAGCGCTGTCCCTGTGTCAGTTTCTTTTCTCCCGGCAACGAATCCTCCTCAGCTTGTGGCAACGTCCGAACCTGAACAGGTTCCGGCCCCTCCGCGTAAACCTTCTCGTCCAAAGGTAAAGCAGAAAGCCGTGCCTCCGGTGGAGAAGATTAAAAAAGCTTCGGTCAAAAAAAATCCGGACGCAAAAATTGTCGAAAAGATCGTTGTCGACTCTCCAGCCCCCGAGCTGGTGTGCCCAACGCCCCCGGAGGAGACTGAGGGGGCTCCCATCGCTGTTACCGCGGCCTCGGTTCCGGTTGAAGAGACTGTTCTTATGGCCTCTTTGGTGACCGGTGACCTTCAGATTGTCAATCAAGTGTCTTCCTCTGCCGCTTCACTGGTTGAGGCGATCCCTCATTATCGTAGTAATCCTCTCCCTGAATATCCTCGTCTGGCCCGCAAAAAACATTGGGAAGGCGTCGTCTGGTTGCTGGTTGATGTCTCTGTCGATGGGTCCGTTGATGATCTGGAGGTTGAAAAAACCTGTGGGCACAAGGTCCTTGACCGTGCTGCGCAGAGAACTGTCAAGCGCTGGCAATTCTCTCCGGCAACTCGCGGCGGCCTGCCAGTCTCCAGCCAGGTTCGCATCCCGGTGCGCTTCCGCCTTGAGGAGGGATGACCTCTAGGTATACGTTTGTCCGAAATGCTTTTTATTCAGGGCAATGGTCATAAAGTTCAAGTTTAGTCTTGCATTATTGATTTTAGCATGCTAGAAAACCGTTCTTCGGGGAGTGGCGCAGCCTGGTAGCGCGCCAGTTTTGGGAACTGGATGTCGCAGGTTCGAATCCTGTCTCCCCGACCATTTTAAGCGCCAGTAGCTCAGCTGGACAGAGCAACGGCCTTCTAAGCCGTGGGTCGAGGGTTCGAGTCCTTCCTGGCGCGCCATTTTGGCTCTCGGGGGCAAGTTTCCCGGCCCTGGTTTTAAAGCTTTATTTTGTGGTGGGTGTAGCTCAGTCGGTAGAGCACTGGATTGTGGCTCCAGTTGTCGCGGGTTCAATCCCCGTCACTCACCCCATAATTATTCTGGGCCTGCCTTTTCCCCGTCAACCCCTCAACTTGTGGTGGTTCTCTAGGGAAAAGCCGGGCCTTAATTGTTTGTGATCTAAAATAGGCGAGTGTGGTGGAATTGGCAGACACGCTAGATTTAGGATCTAGTGCCGTAAGGTGTGGGAGTTCGAGTCTCCCCACTCGCACCATTTAAATTCTAAAGTAGAAGTAAATTACTGAATAAATATGCCGGTCTCTGCGTTTTGTGCGTGGCTCCGGTAGAGGACGTGAGGAGCGAGCGCATGAACGTTAAAATTGAAGATGTCAGCAGCATTAAAAAGAAGTTGAACTTTGAGGTTGCTGCAGACCAGGTAGATAAAGAAATCAGCAAGGCTTTTAAGAAGATCGGCAAGACCGCCAAGATCAAGGGCTTTCGCGCCGGCAAGATCCCCGTCGCGGTTCTCGAAAAGTATTATGGCGCTCAGATGGAGCAGGAAGTCCTCTCTCGTCTGATCAATGACACTTATTTCCAGGCCCTGCAGGAAAATGCAATCCCCGTAGTTGGCGAGCCCAACATCCTTGATAGCAGCGGTATCATCAAGGGAGAAGCCTTTACTTATGAGGCCGAAGTAGAAATCAAGCCGGAGGTTACGGCCAAGGACTACACCAAGCTTTCTCTGGAAAAAGAAAAGTTTGTTGCGGACCCCAAAGTCCTCGACAGCCGTCTTGAAGAGATGCGTACTTCCCGTGCCCAGGTCGAGCCGACCACCCGTAAAAAAGCCCGCGAGGGCGATTCGGTCGTGATCGATTTTGAAGGTTTTGTTGATGGCGTGGCTTTCGAAGGTGGTAAGGGTGAGGATCACCTGCTTGAACTTGGTTCAGGTTCTTTTATCCCCGGCTTCGAGGATCAGGTTGTTGGCATGAAGCGCGAAGATGCCAAGGATGTCGAGGTCACTTTCCCTGAAGAGTACGGTCAGGCTGAACTGGCTGGCAAACCGGCTGTCTTCAAGGTTGTTATGAAAGAGATCAAGGAGAAGGTTGTTCCCGAGCTTGATGATGAGTTTGCCAAAGGCTTCGGAGTTGATACCCTTGATGAACTGAAAGCCCAATTGCAGACAAGCTACGAGACCCAGGAAATCAACCGGGTTGAAGGTGACCTGCGAGAGAAACTGGTTGGCAAGTTGATCGAAAAGAACCCGGTCGAGGTTCCTGAAGCGATGATCGTCAAGCAGCTTGAGTACATGTACGAGAATATCTGTAACCGGATGCAGTCTCAGGGGATGAAGCCGGAGATGCTCGGCATCACTCCTGAAAATTTCCGCGAGAACTACCGCGAGACAGCTATTGAACAGGTGAGCGGCAACCTGATTCTGGAAGCGATTGGCCGGCAGGAAAATATCGTCGCCGATGAGTCTGAGATTGACGCCAAGCTGGAAGAGATCGCCACCATGGCCAATGCACCGATCGATATGGTCAAGAAATACTATGCCGGTGCAGAAGCCCGCAGCGGCCTGATGGCCCAGATTGCCGAAGAGAAGGTGGTCAGCTTTCTCCTTGAGAGCGCCAAGGTAAAAGAGGTTGCTCCCAAGAAGGAGGAAGAGGCGGAGCCAAAGAAAGACGCTGCTCCTGAAAAGGCGAAAAAGAAGACCGAGAAGAAGGCTGACAAGGGGGACGCATGAACTTGATTCCTATGGTCGTTGAGCAAACCGGTCGCGGTGAACGCTCTTACGATATCTATTCGCGACTGCTCAAGGACCGGATTATTTTCCTGGGCGGCGGTATTGACGATCATGTGGCCAATCTGATCATTGCCCAGATGCTTTTTCTTGAGTCGGAAGATGCGGAGAAAGATATCCACCTCTACATCAATTCTCCCGGTGGAGTTGTCACCGCGGGACTGGCGATTTACGACACCATGCAGTACCTGAAAGCTCCGGTCTCCACGATCTGTGTTGGCCAGGCGGCCAGTATGGGTGCACTTCTGTTGGCAGCAGGCACAGCTGGCAAGCGTTATGCCCTGCCGCACGCCCGTATCATGATTCATCAGCCACTTGGAGGTTTTCAGGGGCAGGCAACGGATATCAGCATTCACGCTCAGGAGATTCTGCGTCTCAAAGAGACCCTCAATGGCATCATGGCCGATCACTCAGGTAAGGATATCAGCCAGTTGTCTTCTGACACGGAGCGTGATTTCTTCATGGGTAGCGAAGCCGCAAAAGAGTATGGTATTATCGATGACATAGTGAGCAGGAAGCCTTCGGTGGATTGATGTTCCTTTTGTCAAAGTGTTTGTTAACCTGATTGTGCCAACCTATGTGCTTGCGGACAAGATAGAGTCTTTCAAAGAGGTGAGATAGTGACCCAGAAGAATGGTAGTGGCGACCAATTGACCTGCTCGTTCTGTGGTAAAGCACAGGAAGAGGTGAAGAAGCTGATTGCCGGCCCGGCCGTTTATATCTGCGACGAGTGTATCGAGCTCTGCAAAGATATTATCGCCGAGGAAGCTCAGCTTGAAGAGGTGCCTTTAGGAGGCGGTCAGCTTCCTAAACCGGTAGAAATTAAGGACGTTCTGGACGATTTTGTGATTGGCCAGGAGCGCGCCAAGAAGGTTCTGGCCGTTGCTGTTTACAACCACTATAAACGCGTCGAGGCTTCTGAAAAGGCTGGCGATGTTGAGATTCAGAAGAGTAACATTCTGCTGCTCGGCCCGACCGGTAGTGGTAAGACTTTGCTCGCCCAGACTCTCGCCCGGGTTCTTGACGTTCCCTTCGCTATTGCCGACGCCACCAACCTGACTGAAGCCGGTTACGTTGGTGAAGACGTTGAGAATATTATCCTGAGCCTTTTGCAGGCTGCTGATTACGACCTGGAAAAAGCACAGAAGGGTATTATTTATATCGACGAAGTCGATAAGATTGCCCGCAAGTCAGACTCTCCATCGATTACCCGTGATGTGTCTGGAGAAGGTGTCCAGCAGGCTCTGCTCAAGATCATCGAGGGTACGACTGCCAGTGTACCGCCAAAGGGTGGTCGCAAGCATCCCCAGCAAGAATTCCTCAAGGTTGATACGACCAATATACTGTTTATCTGTGGCGGCGCCTTTTCCGGCCTTGAAACAGTGATCGGCCAGCGTGTTGGCGCAAAAACCATGGGCTTCGGTGCCGATTCAGCCCAGCAGAAAGAAGAAAAAATCGGCGAAGTCCTCTGCCAGGTTGAGCCGGGTGATTTGCTCAAGTATGGCCTGATTCCAGAGTTTATCGGTCGACTGCCGATCGTGGCAACCCTTGACGAATTGGATGAGGATGCTTTGGTTCGAATCC
>JAOUDB010000290.1 GCA_029859485.1 Desulfuromonadales bacterium
CACGATCAAGCCAGGCCGGATCGACATGGCAGAGCTCAAGCAGTTCCTGTAGAGAGGGATCACTGCAATCGGGCAACTCAGCCCGGCGCAAGCGAGCAGGAGCCTGCAGATTTTCCCTGACGGTACCAGGAAAAAGGAAAGGTTTCTGAGTCACCAGAGGGATAGATGCGCGAAGCTCAGGCGGGGGGAAGCTTCTGATGTTCTCTCCCGAGAGGAGAATATCACCACTCTCGGCTTCGAGCAGACGATTGAGCAATTTGAGAAGTGTACTTTTACCGCTCCCTGAAGGACCGACGACAGCAAGAATTTCACCCGCGTCAACCCTGAGAGTCGTCTCCTGCAGGACTCTCTGTAACGCTCCCGACTCTCCCGGGCGACTGGCAGAGACCTGTCGAACCTGAAGTAAGGGCGCAGCATTATTCATAGACCCTCGCCATCGGTTTGCAACCGACGCAAGACTTGTTTCATATCATCCCAGACGTCCCGTTTAGCTTCCGGGTTACTTAACAGGTAGGCCGGGTGGTAAGTCGGCATCAGGGGGATTCCCTGGTAGCTTTGCCATTCTCCGCGCAACTTGCTGATGGGTGCGTTGGTTTTCAGCAGACTGTGCACAGCAAAACGACCGAGACCAATGATGACCTGGGGACGAATGGCTGCAAGCTGTCGCACCAGAAAAGCTTCGCAGGTTGCCACCTCGTCCGGTTGTGGGTCGCGATTATTCGGCGGACGACACTTGAGGACGTTACAGAGGTAGACGTCGTCACGATGCAAGCCCATCGCCTGCAGGATTCTGTCGAGCAACCGCCCCGCTTCGCCAACAAACGGTTCGCCCTGAAGATCTTCCTCGCGACCGGGAGCCTCTCCGACAAGAACCAGTCGTGCATTGGGATTTCCGACACCGTAAACCAGTTTTGTACGTGACGCACCAAGACCGCATCGTTGACAATCGCCAAGGTCGTTAAAGACAGCATCGAGAGTCTCGCCGCCAGGAATCGCTGCCTCAGAATTCTGCACATCAGACCCCGCAGGGGAAGTAACCTTCTGCTCTGCAAAGCCAAGATCAGTTAGATATTCGAACTGGCTCCGGGCCGCGGCCAGGGTTGCACGGATTTCATTTGCGAGTTGATCGGGCATATTCGACGAGTAAATCCTTTTAGTGGGTATATTATTCGATCAAAGGACGGTACAATAATCCGATGAAATGGTTCATTCCTGCAATCCTGACATCTGCTGCTCTGCTGTTCTTTCCATCCGCTGCCCTGGCCTGGGGAATCGGCGTTCACCTGCAGACCGGCGCCTGGATTCTCGACAACCTTGCCCAACTACCGGACCCTCTAAGGACGCTTCTGGCAGCCTACCCCAACGATTACCTGTACGGCTGTATCAGTGCCGACATCACTCTCGGCAAAAAGTACACTCACTACCTGCGCCACTGCCACTCCTGGCGGATGGGTCGCAAGATCCTCAAAGAGGCAAAAACCGAAAGCCATCAAGCCTGTGCTTACGGCTACCTCAGTCACCTCGCAGCCGACACCGTGGCCCATTCCTACTTCGTCCCCTTCAAGCTGATGCGTACCTACAACACGGTACTCCTCAAACACGCTTATTGGGAAATGCGCTTTGAAGCCCACGTCTCACCGGAGATCTGGCCGCTGGCTCGATCGATCGGGCGCAAAGACTTCTCTGACAATGACACACTGATGCGCGGAGTCCTCTCCAACACGATCTTTTCCTTCGGTACCAACAAAAGGCTTTTCAACTCTCTGCTGCTCCTCACCCGGTTACAGCAATATCAAAAAGTTTTGCGATCACTGGCCAAGACGTCCAAGTGGGCAATCACGGAAGAGGATCAGAAAGAATATCTGGGCATGACCTGTGAAGCAACGCTCAGTTTCTTGCAGGACATTGATAACAGCCCCTTTTGCAAGGCAGACCCAACCGGTGAGCGCGCCCTGAATACCGCCGGCATGATTCGTAAAAATCTGAACACGCTCTGGCTCGATGGCAAACTAGGTGAGCGTGAGGCAGAAGAGATGCTTGGCGTCATCAAGATCAGGCTCAAGGAAGGGATCTGTCAACCTGACGACCTGCTGACACTGCTCTCTGAATCCTGACTCTCAGTTCGCCGGCAACAAAGCCGAAACCCTGTCGAGAAGCGTCTCGGCAACCAAAACCTTGGACATCTCAGGCAACTCTTCAACAGAACCATCGGCGCTCAAGAAACGGACGATGTTCGTATCAACATCGAAGCCGGCGCCTTCCTGGGTCACATCGTTCGCAACGATCATGTCGAGATTTTTCTTGGTCAACTTCTCACGGGCATTCTTCAACAACTCTTCTGTTTCTGCAGCAAAACCGATCAGGATACGCGAGCCCTTCTTTTTTCCGAGTTCAGCGAGAATATCCGGATTGCGTTGCAGCTCGATCATCATCTTTTCAGAGCTGCCTTTTTTGACTTTCTGCTCACCGCGTGCAATTGGTCGGAAATCAGCAACAGCAGCTGCCTTGATAATAATATCCGCATGCTCGGCCTCTGCCATAACCGCCTGATGCATTTCCATTGCGCTGGCGACCTGAATGGTCTCGACACCAAGAGGCTCAGGCAGATTCACAGGGCCGGAGACCAACACGACCCGCGCCCCTCGATGACTGGCCGCCACTGCAATGGCGTAACCCATTTTCCCGGAGGAATAATTGCTTAAGAAACGAACCGGATCGATCTCTTCGCGGGTAGGCCCAGCTGTCACCAGGAGTGTCTTGCCTGCAAGATCCTGCTTGCCAAACAACGCCTGTACAGCAAGGAAGATCTCCTGAGGATCGGGAAGCTTACCCTGCCCTTGCCAACCACAAGCCAGCTCGCCATAGGCCGGAGCAATAAAATGATAACCGTGAGTTTCCAGTGTCTCCTGGTTCTTTCTGTAGAGCGGGTTTTCCCACATATTGCTGTTCATCGCCGGAGCAAAGAGCACCTTGGCCTTGGTAGCCATAAGCGTCGTGGTCAGGAGGTCGTCAGCAATACCATTGGCCACTTTACCGATGAGGTTGGCGGTGGCTGGAGCAACCAGGAGAAGATCAGCGCGATCTGCCAGTGAGATATGACCGATTTCCTGTTCCTGGATAATATTGAAGAGTTCCGTGTGAACCGGGTTGCCGGACAAGGTCTGAAATGTCAGCGGGGCAACGAACTCCTGTGCGCTGCTCGTCATGATGACGTGAGTCTCTGCTCCCGACTTAACCAGCAGGCGCAACAGTTCGGCAGCCTTGTAGGCAGCTATTCCACCTGTGACACCTAGAACTACACATTTACCTTGCAGCATTTTCAACTCCAACCTTTGTCATCTTATCAAAAAGATCATCATTTAACGCAAAGGCGCTAAGAGGGCGAGCCAAGACGCAAAGAGAAAACATTTGCTTAATAACAGATGTTCTTTGCGGCATGTTTATTAACCTTTGCGTCTTCGCCTAGAGCGCCTACTTCTGGTGCGTTACGCGTTTGCCTAAAAGGTTAAGCCCCATCACCAACAAAAGGATTCGTCTGCTTCTCGCGACCGATCGTGGTATCGGGTCCATGGCCCGGGTGTACGATGGTATCTGCGGGCAGCCTGAAGAGCTTTTCACGCACTCCTTCAATCAGGGCGTCAAAATCGCCTCCGGGAAGATCGGTCCGGCCAACAGAACCGGCAAAGAGGACATCACCAACGAACAGGTGGCCGTCACTTAAAAGGCAGATACTGCCAGGGGAATGCCCGGGCACATGAAAAATTGAGAAGGACTGCTCACCGACCGAGAAGATATCACCTTCATTCAGGAACTTGTCGGGATCCGGGGACGGGGACACAGTCAGGCCGTAAGCCTGCGCATGATTCCTGGCGTTCTGCAACAGGGGGAGATCAGCTTCATGCATCATCAGAACGGCGCCGGTTGCTTCCTTCACCGGTTGATTGGCGCCGATATGATCAAAGTGCCCGTGAGTATTTACAATCTTTTTGACTTGATAGCCATTGCTTTCAGCAAGCTGCAGAATTCGGGGGCCATCTTCACCCGGGTCAATAACCATGGCCTCACGGGTTCTCTGACACGCGACCACAAAACAGTTGACCTGCAATGGGCCAACACTCAGTTGATGTACAAGAAGGTTTTCAGTCATCTTTATTGTCCTGTCCCTCGGCCCCGGTCAGGTCGAGCTTTTTAGCCTTGAGTTGATCGCCCAGGGTATTACTGAATTTTGTTCGGGGTTGACTGTAGCGAGACTTCTCTGCTGAATCAACAGCCTTGGCTGGTTTTTCTACGGGCGCAGTTGCTCCGGGCTCAGCTGCCGGCGTCGATGATGTCCCTTTGAAGAAGTAACGATCATACAAGCGATGATACTGAGTCCACGAGGATTCACTGTCCGGCTCACGGGCAATGTGCGTCTGCACGCCATTAATTTTGG
>JAOUDB010000291.1 GCA_029859485.1 Desulfuromonadales bacterium
CCACCAGGGTTCCCTCCTTGATGGCCTTTTACTGGAATGCAGTGTTTCTGAGAAACACACAAAAATACCAATCTGAGCACCTCAAAACAATGCGAGAGGAATTTTAGTAATTATCTCCTCTTTATTGCTGAATGATATATCTCCCACAAATCCATTCTTAAATATCAAGACTTGTAAGATGAACCTGAAATTTAACCCTGTCTACTAGCAGTTCGCATAATTTCTTCAAGCTTCTCAGTTGAGCTCCAAATACTAGACGGTGTGAGCTGCCCGTCAATAACCAGTTGTGGCAAGGACAATACCCCTGACCCTGCAATTCTCTCCGGGTCCATGGCTACACTTATTTCTACGGTTCTATCCACCAAACAAAGGTAGTCGTTTAGAAACACTCAGCAAGGCCCAACTTTGAGCGGTTTTCTGGGTACCGTCTACTGCAAGTTGTTCAAATGGTAACTTATCATTAGATTTCAAGGCATTGCAGTCAAGTTACCTTTTTTTCGTGGATAGGCCCGTATTTCTATGTGTAGTTCGAGATCGTTGATCGCTTGAAGAACATTCTCTTTCATTCCCTTACATTTAGAGCAGCCCTCGTCCAGAATTTCTATTGTCATCAGCTCTTCCTCTTATTGCGGTCTTAATGCAGTATTGTAATTGACTCAATGTTTGTTTATTACCACAATCCATCGAAGCAAATACTTGATGGGTTTGTCATTTATTCGGCCCGCAAAACTATGGCCACCAGGGTTTGTTCCTTGGTGGTCTTTCTCGTAATGCAGGGGCAGTAAGGATTTCAAATCTTATGAGTAATTACAGTGAACCATCGACTTCTCCGTGTATTTTTATGGCAAAGACACATAATACAGGTCCGTCTTGCGCCCGTCTGTATTGAAGATTTGTAGCCTCAAGTCTTTGGCTCGGGAAGTGCGGTAACGGTGATAGATCAAGGTCTGGCAATCAACATAGATCAATCTATCACCTTGCGGTGAGATACTAACCTGTGACGCGGCACTTTTGGGGGACACGGAGGAGAGTTGCTGATAGGTCTGGCCAAGAGCGCTGTCTTCCGGTTCCTTGACCACAAGGGTTGAATTGAACAGGAAATTCTTCCCATGAATGATCACTTCATAATAATTTACGAAGTCAGCACCCTGTTCGACACTATCGATTTCCGGGGTGCTATTGACCCAAAGAGAATGGGGCAGAGACGTCGCACCCTCCTGGTTCCTAACCGAAACGCCATAGACTCCTGGTTCCTGGAATCCCGGCAGTTGAGCTTCAATACTGGTTGAGCTGATGACACGGCTCGGCACCACACGGTCGTTAACCAACAGGACAGCACCTGGCAGAAAGTTGCGTCCATTGATTTGTAGATGGTTTAGGGGTTCTACGGAGCAGGCATCGAGGATGCTCGGATTTATATTGGTCACCTGAGGCGTCGGAGCCACCACCTCGAATTGATAGGTTTGCACTGCAACCATGGTGTTGTCTTGGACTGACAGGGTATAATTCCCTGGAGGTAAATTGGGGACCGTGAATTCCATGTAGTTTTTTAAAGTTAGCCGGGGAGCGACATACTGCTCGCCCAAAAAAGGTTGAGTCTGTGGTGAAAATGGTCCTCCACTGATACCCACCAGCGTCCCTGGTGTCCCGCGTACAGGGGTGAGGGAAGTAATCTCGAGAGCGAATGTTTGCCCTGTTATTAGAGCTATACAGACAAACGTTACCCATGGAATCCTTTTCATCTTCATCTCCGCATTTCTCAGATGCTTAATTTTAACAGAGTAATGCCCATCTTGCAGAAAAGAGAGATGCCCGGTTCGGTCCTTGGTGGCTTTTTCTTACATTGCAGGGTTTCTAGTAAACGCAGATTCAAGTTGTAAGTGCAACTCTAGTTGCTTGGTTTGAAGGATAAGCTGCGGTAGTCTCACGGCTTCTTTCGCCGACCAAAGTTAGAGGAGCAAGATGAGTCACTACACACAGCTTACCCGAGAAGAAAGATACCAGCTTTCCGCCTTAAAAACAGCAGGACATAATCAGGTTGAAATCGCTAAAGTTCTCGGCCGACACAAGTCCACCGTTAGTCGAGAATATCTCGAAACTGCGGGCTGAGAGGCTATCGGCCCAAGCAAGCAAATGTTTTTGCTGAGTTCCGCCGGGAAGAGAAGGCCGCTCCTCGCATCGTTGCCAAGTCCTGGACGCGAGTTGAGCAAATCCTACGCGAATACTGGAGCCCAGAGCAAATCAGCAACTGATTGCGACACGAAGAAAATATCAATGTCAGTCCTGAGTGGATCTATCAATACATCCTTCAGGACAAACAAGCAGGTGGCGAGCTCTACAAGTACCTACGCTGCCACAAACAACGAAAAAAGCGTTATGGGACCACAGAGAGCCGCGGACAGATAAAGGGGCGCGTTTCTATCGACGAGCGTCCAGACGTAGTCAACCAACGAAGCCGCATTGGTGACTGGGAAGCCGACACCGTTATTGGCAAACAAGGCGGTTCTGTGTTGATCACTCTGGTGGAACGTAAGACACGTTTTAGCGTGATCGGTAAAGCTCCCAACCGAACTGCACAGGAGGTCACATCCGTTATACTGAAACGACTGAAACCGTTGGCTCCACAGGTTCAAACTCTGACATACGACAACCGGAAAGAGTTTGCCATGCACCAGAAGATCTCAAAAAACCTTGATGCCTGCGGCTATTTTGCTCACCCATATCATTCTTGGGAAAGAGGGTTGAACGAGAACACCAACGGAATTATTCGGCAATTCTTCCCAAAAGGGATGGATCTCACCGAAGTTACAGATACAGAAGTTCTGAGAGTTATGGACAAATTCAACAACCGCCCCAGAAAATGTCTTGGGTTTAAAACCCCAAACCAAGTATTTTTTGGAATCAATCCACCGGTTGCACTAGCGAGTTGAATTCGCGTCATTAAATCAATGCGAGAGGACTTTTTAGAAGAATGTGAGTAGTCCAATGTTATGTTATCGTTAATTTGGTGTTTTTTAATGCCGAGGGAGAGATGATTGTAACTTTTGGTTTTCCGTCTCGGGAGGCAGTTACATGGAGTTGCCAACTTTAGAGTACAAAAGAGCCTGGGTGAAAGGTCTTGTCTTCGATTGCCCGTTCGGCAAGGCATTAGATACTTGTATTGCAAAAGAGATCAGAAAACTAGGCATTGCAGACCGAATCGATATCTCGAAGAGTATGGATGAGAATCAGTTAGACCAGATTATAGCTCATCATCAGGACTGCCTTCTCCAAAGAGAGGGGAGCTTGTCTGGCGTCAGTGGCTAACAATTAGCTCCTGTCCGCTTAGTCCGTTCAGATAAATCACTGCAGCCAGAAAGCTTTCAACGTTAATGGAATGCAGGGTCAGTAAAAATCTTGCAAATTGGCCAATCTGGAGTCTTTAATTCAATGCGGAGAACTATTAGTAAAAACCTCCTCTTTTCTGCTGAAAGTTATACCTCCAGCAATCCATTTTTAAATATCAGGGTTTTTAACCTTTGTGTTTTTCGGGTCATCTGTAGGGCTAAAACCAGATGAGACTGTATATGAAAACGACAAAAGGACCTGAGCCAGCGACCCTGGTTATTGCGACTGCAGGTGGAGGCGCCACTGAACTGCTCGATGCTCAGGTTGTCAATGCTTCTTTAGAGTCCGTCGACACTTTAAACTGATTCATGTCACTGTATTACTCTGCTACAGAAATTTCATGATAGATTTCATCGGCAGCGCTTAATATTTCAACCGGTGGATTGTAACCAATTATCTTTGCTGTCTTCATGTTAATGGCAAATTTGGGTGGATTTTTAAAGACCTGATTTAACTGTCTTGGCTTGGCACCATTGAATATCTTGGCTATGGTTGTTGCGTAAAAGTTGCCGATACCGGAGAAATCGGCCACAGAGATACTTAGCAGTGTGCCATGCTGAACTTCATTAGAGAGCCCTTGCGAAAAAGACGGGATTTTATATTTGTTAAGCGGGGCAATAATATCAGGTAAGTTTTTCAGAGACACTCCGGGATGGCGTGCAATAAAGACGGCATCAACTTTGGGAGCGAGTTCTTCATAGCATTGTGCAATATTTACCTCTGCCTGCTCTTGAGAGAGTTCGGTGAAGTCTGCATAACATGGAACAACTTCGAAACCGAGCTCAGAACTCATCGTTTCGACATTACCAATGGCGCCAATGGCTCTGCCGGCTTCTGTGTCCTCAAATGCGACCCCCAGCTTCTTGAATTTAAAGAAATCATAAAAAAGTTTGACCTGTCGTTCGTGTCGGGTCGGATCAATCTTGGCGTGGATATGGTCATAACCTGAATCCTCAACGCTCTTGATGATCTTGCCCTCAAGGGGATCTGTTGTGGAAGCAACTAACGTTGGCGTATGGTGCTGGTTG
>JAOUDB010000292.1 GCA_029859485.1 Desulfuromonadales bacterium
CGCAACAACCTCGAAACAGTCGGGGTGCTCGGTAACGATTTCCAGAGTGCTCACACCGATCGAGCCGGTCGAGCCAAGAATGGCCAGTCGTTTCATGCAAAAACCCACACGGCGTAATAATAGGTCACGGGAAAAGCGAAGAGGAGACTATCGAGACGATCGAGGATGCCACCGTGGCCCGGGATCAGCGAGCCTGAGTCCTTTACACCAAAACTTCTTTTCAGCAACGATTCAACCAGATCACCAACCTGGCTGAACGCGCCAACCCCTAATCCCAGAAGAAATATATCAACAGCGCCCAGTTCTGCAAAAAAAACCAGTTTACAAATCAAGGCACCAAGGACGCCGCCGGCTAGCCCGCCAAGTGAGCCTTCAATACTCTTTTTAGGACTAACCGCTTCGTAAAGACGTGTCTTTCCCCAGGTTCTGCCAACGAAGTAAGCCATAGAATCACTGGCCATAACAACAAATAGCACGAGAAATATCCACGCCTTGCCCTCCGGTAATGCTCGCAAGAGAACCGCATGTGACAGCAGCAGCGGGATATACAATAGTCCAAACAAGCTGATCGCGAGGTCACGACTGACGCTCTGCATGTCCTGAAAGCGGAACAGGTAGAGCAGAGCCAAGCCAAAACATGGCAAAACAAGGCTTAACAAGATTGAAGGTGTGCTGGTCGCGTAAGACAAACCAACACAGCAGAGGACCCCCGCCGCCACCGAAAGAGATCTTTCTAGGCGACGATTTTCAGGGAGGCCCATTCGATAGAATTCTTGCAGAGCCAGAGCTGTAATCAAGAAGAGCAGACCTGCGAAGAATCCATGACTTGAGAAAAGGACGCAGAGGATCAATAATGGCAGCGCAATCAACGCTGTAACAATTCTCTCTTTAATGACTCCCCTCCCCATCTATAGAATTTTCGCTTCGCAACTGCGCAGCAGTAAGGCCAAAACGTCTCTGACGGTGGCTGTACTCCTCTATAGCCTTGTACAACAGCTCGCCCGAGAAATCCGGCCAGAAGGCCTCAGTGAAGTAAAGCTCGGAATAAGCAAGCTGCCAGAGGAGGAAATTACTGACGCGCATCTCACCACTCGTACGAATCACGAGGTCAGGATCCGGGATAGCTCGTGTATCAAGAGCATTTCCAATCACCTCCTCTGTTATATCTTCGGCATGGAGGCTTCCCGAAGCAATTTCGTTGCCAAGGGACTGAAACGCACGGGTCAGTTCATTGCGTGAGCCATAAGAAAGAGCCAGGTTCAAGACCATGCGGTCATTGTCGGCAGTTTTCTGGATGATATTCTGCAGGATTTTATTGATTGATTTGGGTAACCGATCAAGTTCGCCAACAGCCATAAGGCGAATACCTTGCTTCTGGAGTTGGGACAATTCTTTTTTCAAGAAGCTCCCAAGCAACCCCATCAAAGCCTCAACTTCATCCTGAGGTCTTCCCCAGTTCTCGGAACTGAACGCATAAAGCGTCAGATAACGAACCCCGAGTTTCAGACATTCATCAACAACAGACTGAACCGTTTCCACACCTTTACGATGGCCGAGAATCCTCGGTAGATGGCGTTGTTCGGCCCAGCGACCGTTACCGTCCATGATGATTGCGAGATGTCTTGGAACCTGCATAAAAATTGAGTCCTGACAAGAAATGAGTAAACCTTCGTTAACCTAGCATAGAGAAGGCAAAGCGAGCAACAGAACGATGCCCTGATCTACTGCCCGACCAAACTAACGAGCAGCAAGAGGACCATTGCTTCCGGAACAACTAAATTCAATAAAAAGGGCGCCCAAAAGGCGCCCAATGGCTTCAATCGATGATCGTGTCGTTCAGTCACATCTCTCATAACCGATACGGCCTTCCGAAACTTTCGTAAAGCCCTCTTTTAAAGATTTTGAAAAAATCAGATTTCCATAAGATCTTTTTCTTTATCAGCAAGGACCTGATCAATACGACCAACGAAGTCATCAGTCACATCCTGAACTTCTTTTTCGCCACGCTTCAAGTCATCCTCAGTAATGTCCTTGTCCTTCTCCATCTGCTTTAAATTGTCATTCGCTTCACGGCGACAGCTGCGCACAGCAACCCTGGCATCTTCCCCCATACGCTTAACCTGCTTGACCATCTCCTTACGACGTTCCTCTGTCAGAGGGGGGAAAGCCAGACGAATAAGTTGACCATCGGAGGAAGGGTTCAAGCCAAGATCTGATTTGAGAATGGCTTTTTCTATTTCACCAACCAGATTCTTTTCCCACGGTTGGATCGTGATCAAGCGTGATTCAGGGACTGCCAGGGCAGCGACCTGATTCAGAGGGGTCGGAGTGCCGTAATAATCAACCCTGATATCATCAAGCAGGGAAAGGGAGGCTCTCCCGGTGCGAACTTTACTCAACTCACGCTTGAACGCCTCCAGAGCTTTGACCATTCCGGAATTGGCCTGGGATTTCACATCGGCAATCATGGCATTATTCTCCTTTGACAACAGTTCCGATCTGCTCACCACAAACAACTCTTTGAATATTGCCACTGGTCGTCAGATCAAAGACAAGAATCGGCAGATCATTATCCATGCAGAGGGACGTCGCCGTAGAATCCATGACCTCCAATCCCTGCTTGAGCACATCCAGATAAGACAGCTGATCATATTTGACAGCATTTTTATCTTTGGCAGGATCAGCGTTATAGACGCCGTCTACCTTGGTCGCCTTAAGAATGATCTCTGCCCCAATTTCAATAGCACGCAAGCTGGCGGCGGTATCGGTGGTAAAAAAGGGATTGCCCGTACCGGCTCCAAAAATAACCACACGCCCTTTTTCGAGATGCCTAACAGCTCTGCGACGGATGTAAGGCTCAGCAATAGCTTGCATCTCTATGGCGGACTGGACCCGGGTAATAACACCTGCCTTTTCCAGGGCATCCTGTAAGGCAAGGCTGTTCATGACCGTTGCCAGCATACCCATGTAATCGGCACTGGCTCGATCCATACCTGCTGAAGAGGCTGCAAGACCACGGAAGATATTGCCGCCACCGATAACAATAGCAAGTTGAACACCCAGGTCGACAACTTCGCGGATTTCTCTGGCGATGCCCATGATAATGTCCGGATCGATACCATAGCCCTGCTGACCTGCCAGAGCTTCACCACTGAGCTTGAGCATAATACGCTTGTAACTGGGTTTCCGTGACATGGTCTCTCCGTGGTTATTGGGTCATCCCTGAATCCAAGATTGCCGAAAAGTGAAAATAAAGCTTACTTGGTCATTGATGCAACTTCTGCTGCGAAGTCGTCTTCTTTTTTCTCAATGCCTTCACCAAGTTGGAAACGCGAATAAGCAGTAAGAGTTACCTGGCCGCCCAACTCCTTAGCCAAAGCCTCTACAACTTTACCAACCTTCTTGTCAGTATCAATGACATAAACCTGCTCAAGCAGGCAAATTTCGCCAAAAAACTTATTGATCTGACCTTCAATGATCTTCTCAACAATGTTTTCAGGTTTGCCACTCTCGATCGCTTTGACGCGCATGATGTCTTTTTCACGCTCAACAACGTCTGCCGGGACATCTGCGCGACAAAGGTATTGAGGATTAGCTGCAGCAACATGCATGGCCAGCATACGCGCGGTTTCTGCAACTTGAGGGTCATCACCTTTTTCAGCATCAAGTTGTACCAGAACACCGATCTTGCCGCCACCGTGGACATAGGAAGCCGTAACACCCGAAGCACTCTCGAGACGTGCGAAACGACGGATATTCATATTCTCACCGATGGTTGCAATCTGGTGAGTCAATTCTTCACCAACACTTCGCTGACTGCCAGGAAAGGCAAGACCTTTAAGGGTGTCTACATCAGCAGGGTTCTCGCTCAGGGTGACCTCGGCAACGCCATTGGCAAAAGCCTGGAAGGCATCATTCTTGGCAACAAAGTCCGTCTCAGAGTTAACCTCAACCAGAGCTCCACGCTTGCCATCGCCAGTCGCTGCGATCATGCCTTCAGCTGCCACACGACCGGACTTCTTTGCTGCGGCGGAAAGGCCTTTCTTGCGCAGCAAGTCAATGGCTTGCTCCATATCACCTTCTGCTTCCGTCAGGGCTTTCTTGCAATCCATCATTCCGGCGCCGGTTTTGGCACGCAGGTCACCAACCATCTTTGCTGTAATTGTTGCCACGGTAAAACCTCCTCTGAACTACTATGCTTATTGAGTTATGTAGTTATTTGATAAAAAGGCGGCTGCAATGCAGGCCGCCTTTTTATAGTTAAAGATATCGGACAATTAAGCTTCGGTTGGTTTCTCCGCCTCGGCAGGGGCTTCAACAGCCGCCTCAACAGGGGCTTCAACAACCGCCTCAGCAGGGGCTTCAACAGCCTCCTCGGCAGGAGCCGCAGCAGCCTTCT